>NZ_JAUBTS010000006.1:176365-194939 GCF_036705105.1 Microcoleus sp. B9-D4 | reverse complement strand
GGAGCAGATATCCTGGGAGGGTGTGCAGGAAATGATACTCTGTTCGGAGGCGCAGACAACGATACTCTCACAGGTGGCAAAGGCAACGATCTCCTTGACGGAGGCATGGGAAATGATAGTTTGATTGGGGGTAGCGGCAACGATATCTTTGCCTTAAAAGCTGGTGAAGGATTTGATATTATCGCTGATTTTACCCTGGGTCAAGATTTGATTGGATTAAGCGGTGGTTTGAGTTTTAGCCAGTTAGAAATAACTCAAAATACTCAGGGAACTATTATTAAGAATCTCTTGACAGGGGAGCAGTTAGGTGTGATGGTTGGAGTGAGTGCCAATGCCATAACATCTGCTAATTTCATGCTGGTTTAGGAAAGAAAGGAAAAGTGCGATCGGTAAAATAAGGGCGATCGCACTTAACCCAAATCAACATTTATCTGGGTTCATCGGCGTCAATCCGCCGCCATCTGCGGTTAAAATTTCATACCTACTATTACGGCAATTTCACTTCTGTCTCTTGACTGATAACTACTGGTGGCGACAGAGGCGGTTGAGATTCTGCCACATTCAACTGACCGCCACAACAACGCAACTCGTAAAGTTTTGCATTAATTTGATACTCATATTGACTCAATAACCTTGCATAAATATAGCCAGCTTTTCCATCCAAAAAGCCGAGCTGAATGAAGTAAAATAAAATAAATCTGAGCATTGGTTTAAAAGGCAGCCATACCCAAACTTTTTTGAGAAATCGCTTCCGCTGTACGGCATCTCCAAATAAGTGAGCGCCAATAGTGCCGCTGTCGTCGCGGCCTTCAATAATATTGTAATAAACACGAGCTTCCCAATTAGAATAGCGGTTGTGCCGTTCTATCCAGTGAAATAAATCGCGGTAATCCTCGTGGATCATGTCATTTTTTAAGTAGCCGACTTGACCGGCTAAAATGACGTGTTCGTGCACTTCGTTGTCGCCAGTATTGGGGACGGATTCAGTGCCGAGGTTTTCGTAACGTCCTTTTTGATGCTTGAACAAACGCAAATTCCAGTCGGGATATCGGCCGCCGTAACGCAGCCACTGACCTAAAAAGAAGACTTTGCGGTTGAGGTAGTAGCCGTCAAAATTGGGGTCTTCGATCGCCTGCGCGATTTCGTCCCAAAGTTCCGGGGGAATGCGCTCGTCGCAATCGACAATTAATACCCATTCGTTGCGAAAGGGCAGATTGTCCAAAGACCAATTTTTCTTTTTCGGCCAGCGGTTGTCAAAGTAAAACTGCACTACTTTTGCGCCTGTGCTGATGGCAATTTCTACCGTGCGATCGCTGCTTTGGGAATCAACCATGAAAACTTCATCCGCCCTAGCAATGCTGGCCAGACACGCTGGTAGATTAAGTTCTTCGTCTTTTGCCGGAATGAGAACTGAAACCGGAATCTTGGATGAACTAGATGTCATAATCGAGTGCTTGAACCTAAATGCGGTCGAGTTTTGGTGGATGAAATGCGATCGGCACAGCCGCGCCGACGACTTGAGCAGCGAGGGATATTGCCTATAGCCTAATGCCTGCTGGTCGATTTCGGTGCAAAAATCATGCCGCGGATTGCTGCGCTCAAATAACCGATTTGACCCCAGGCAAAAACGAAATTTTCAAAGCGCAGCCCTGGATCTCTAATATATTTAAAAGACTTCCAGACTCCCCTCAAGATTCTTTCACCCCCCCGCCCAAGCTGAGCAATACCGGCTCGATCGGACAATTGTTCGCGATAACACTCGCTGATGCCTTGCCACCACCCGCGCTGTAGAAACCAAGCTTTGTTGAGCCTTTCTGTGGCGACATGGTGAAGCACCAGGGCCTCCGGTACATAAACTACTTGCCAACCTAACTCTAAAGCTAATTCTGTGGCCCGCAACTCTTCATTTGACAGCAACTTTGTGCCGACTCTACCGAGTTTGACATCGAAGCCGCCAATTTGTTCTAGAAAAGCGCGCCGGATTGAGTAGTTTACTCCCCTGGGAGTCAAGCCGGCAGCAGTCACGTACAGGCAAGTATCGCCTAAATCGTATGATCCCAAGTTCTGGGCCAATCCCGGTGACAGCCATTCGGGCGGGCTGACTCCCGAAGGCCAGAGCAAATTGACTTTGCCACCAGCTACGGCGAGTTGTTGATTGCTTTGATAAGCCGCGTGCAGCACCCTGAGCCAATTCGGCTCAGCCATAGCGTCGTCGTCGAGATAAGCTAATATTTCACTGCGAGCTTGCTTCGCGCCTGTGTTCCGGGCTACTGACAGACCGATTTCGGGTTCCCAGACGTACTTGAGGCGGCCATCCCCCAGTCTTGCTTCTACCACCTCGCGGGTGCGCGAAGTCGAACTTTCGGGGCTTGCATAATCGCTAGAAGCGTTATCCACTACTACTACTTCAAAGTTGTCGGGAAAATCCTGTACCAGCAAGCTGTCGATCGCCCCACCTAAATAGGCGGCGCGATTGTGGGTGCAAATAATCGCTGATATCTGAGGATGATCTGGCATAAATAACAGCTTGGGAAATACGGGGGTTCTCGATCGACTTACTCTGATATTGTCTCATCAATGCTATTATCGCTTAAAAAGCATTTGGTAGTTGGCCGTTTAAATCATAATTGGTAATTGCTAATTGGGAATTGGCAATTGGGAATTATGTTTAATCCTTTGTATGTGACCCCGCCCAAACAAGGGAGACAAGCCCGCGACATTAGTCGCGAGCAGCCCAAAAATTTTAACCAAACTTCAATCTCCCAAAATCATTTGTTGTGGAGTAAATCTAAAATCTAAAATCTAAAATCTAAAATCGACTGACTAATGAGTAACTCAGAACCCACCACATCGAGACAATTAATCTTAGTAACTGGGCCGGCCAGAAGCGGCAAAAGTGAATGGGCCGAAACTCTGGCGGCGGGTTCTGGGAAACAAGTAATCTATGTGGCTACCGGTCAGGTTGATGAAACGGATTTGGAGTGGCTTCGTCGCCTCGATCAGCACCGAAATCGCCGTCCACTTGATTGGGCAACTCTAGAAGTGCCGATCGAATTATCGGCCGTTTTGCGAGCAAGCAAGCCGTCAGATTGCTTGTTGATTGATTCCCTGGGAACTTGGACGGCAAATCTTTTGGAAGAAGAAGCTGCTGTTTGGGCGAGTACGCAGCAAGATTTGCTAGCCAGTTTGAAGTCGGCGGCGGCTGATGTAATTTTGGTAGGGGAAGAAACCGGATGGGGTGTTGTGCCTGCTTATCCGGCGGGACGGCTGTTTCGCGATCGCCTCGGCACTCTCGTGCGCCACATCGGGGCGATCGCCGATACTGTTTATCTCGCCACCGGAGGTTACGCCTTGAATCTCAGCGCTTTGGGTACGCCACTGCCGCCTGTCGCGAAAAATTAACAGCCGGAGTCGCGATCGACAAGAGAGAAAAAATATCGGTTTCCCGAACGACAATTTCAACTGAAAATCAGGTATGATTTTAACTAAGATTGAAAACTCAAGAGTCATATAAATTAGTCAAAAAACCTAATTACTAGGGGGAACAGCCCAACAATTTGACATGAGGAATAGCCGAATTTTGAAATTATGTAAAAGATAAAATGTCTCTTAAGAAAGAGTGCTAATTTCAAATTAAAAGTCTAAAATAATCAATTAGTTGAAGGGTTGACTAAAAGTTATGGCATCAGATAGTGAAGTAAGAAAATATATTGCTTACTGGTTTCAGTTAGGCAAAAAAGTATTAATTCGCAACGGTTCCGAAGCGCTGCAGCCCAAATCGGTAAATGCGGGCGATCGCTACAGCCAGGAATTTGAAGAGTGCTGGCAAAAAATCATCTCCCGCGACAGCGGAGACTGTTACCTCGAAGGCACAAACGAAACAATTGCCCAACTGCTGACGCCAGCTTGGGAAATCAGTCCCTGCGCGCGCTGCGCTATGCCCGTAGTGTTCAAACAAACCGGAATGCCCCCGGAGTTCTGTCCCTGTAACGACTTACCGAACTGGCCCGATACCGAAATGCCCCAACCTCGATCGCCCGTCAGCAGCCAATCGCAACTATCAGGCATTCGCGATCGACTCCAAAGATCCAGCGGCGAGTAAGTATATAAGAAGGAAGAAGGGTCTTCTTCCTTAAATTGTTACAATATATTTACAATGCTTCACACTAGGTCTGATTTATGAATGTCAAGACAGTATCGCCAGCCTCCCCGCCAACTTATGTAAATTCAGGGACTCAGGCTGTACTCGGCAATCTCCAAGATGCAAATACAATTCCCCTGCAAGCAGTACCAGTATCACTAGAGACGGATGTCGTAACGGACGATCGGCTCAAATCAGCCAGAGACATAGCTTTCGAGTTAGCCGGAGATGCTGTTCGGTACGATCCAGTGGCGATCGCAGCCCTGTACCGAAATCGACCCCTACAAGTCTGGGGAAGGCTGTCGAGCGTTGTTTGGACATTTTTTAGCTTTGCCTTCAGTGTGTGGTTCGACGGCAAAACAGGTCGTACCGCCACCAACCAAAAGCGTCGCGCCGTCCGACTGCGAGAAATTCTCGGCCAACTCGGCCCAGCTTTCATCAAAATCGGACAAGCACTCTCAACACGCCCCGACTTAGTACCGCCAGTATATTTAGAAGAACTAACAACGCTGCAAGACCAATTGCCAGCATTTCCGAACGAAGTAGCATATCAATTCATCCAAGAAGAATTGGGAGCCCACCCCAAAGACATCTACGCAGAAATCAGCCCAGATCCGATCGCCGCAGCATCTCTCGGACAAGTCTACAAAGGCAAACTCAAAACCGGAGAAACAGTCGCAATCAAAGTGCAGCGACCGGGTTTAGCCGAAAACATCGGCTTAGATATCTACATCCTGCGGCGTCTTGCAGTTTGGGCACAAAACAACTTCAAAATAATTCGCAGTGACCTCGCAGCCATTATGGACGAGTTGGGCGAGCGCATTTACGAAGAAATGGACTACACCCACGAAGGTCAAAATGCCGAACGGTTTGCCCAACTCTACGGCCACATCAAAGACATTTATGTTCCCAGCATCTACTGGGAATATACCCGCCGCCGCGTCTTAACAATGGAGTGGATCACCGGCATCAAACTTACGAATTTAGAGGCCGTTAAAGCTCAAGGAATCGACGCTCCTTACTTAATTGAAGTGGGGGTGCAGTGCTCTCTCAGACAACTTCTCGAACACGGTTTCTTTCACGCCGACCCGCATCCCGGCAATCTTTTGGCAACTCCTGATGGTCAATTAGCTTATCTCGATTTCGGGATGATGAGCGAAGTTAAACCTTATCAGCGGTACGGCTTGTTGGAAGCTGTGGTGCATTTGGTGAACCGCGACTTTGAAGGTTTGGCAAAAGATTATGTCAAGTTAGAGTTTTTAACGCCAGACACCGATTTGACGCCAATTATTCCAGCTTTGGCCGGCGTGTTTAACAATGCTTTGGGTGCTAGCGTTGCCGAACTCAATTTCAAAAGCATTACTGACGAACTTTCGGCGGTAATGTACGAATATCCTTTCCGGGTTCCAGCTTACTATGCTTTGATTATTCGATCGCTCGTCACCTTAGAAGGGATTGCCATTAATGTCGATCCAGAATTCAAAGTGCTCAGCAAAGCTTATCCTTACGTAGCAAAACGGCTGTTGAGCGACCCCGCACCGGAATTGAGAGCATCCCTGCAAGATTTGCTGTTCAAACAAGGCGAATTCCGCTGGAACCGCTTAGAAAACTTGCTCAACAATGCCCGCGAGAGTGAGGATTACGATGTCAGCAAAATCTTGAACCAAGCATTAGAGTATTTATTTTCCGAAAGAGGAGATTTCATTCGCGATCGTATTGTCCTCGAATTAGTCAAAAGTCTCGACACACTTTCCAGCAACGCTTTTGCTAACGCCAAAGCAGTCGTCGGCGAATGGTTTGGAGTCAAGGCAAATCAACCTGTGGTTTCACCAACTGAACAAAAAAACCTAGAACACATCAAACGGATTTGGGATATTTTGCAATCAACTCCCGGTTTTGACGGGACGAAAGTATTGCAGCTACTGCCGCAGTTGTTGGTGAAACCGGAAGTGCAGAATATGGGGCAGAAAGTAGTCGGCGGTTTAGCTCAAAGAGCAGTTGCTAGGGTTATTCGCGAGTTTTTACTTTCTCAGGAATCGGCAGCAATTCCCGATAATGGAAGCTCTGCTAAAACTTCGCCTCAGTTGTCTTTACCTGCGGCGAAGTAGTTTGATGGGGCGTTTTTAACCGCAGATATTAGCAGATAAACACAGATGAACGCAGATGAAATTTCGTCTGCGTTCTTTTAATTAAGCTAATGCTGTAGCTGCTGGTAAAGGTTCAATTTCTTCGGGCTGGGCGTGACGGCGTGGGTCATCAAAACCCCAAGCAAATAGCCAATCGGGGTCAGCGTTACCGCACCCTATCGAATATATTTGGCTGTGTTTGAAATGCTTGAAAAACTCCTGACACTTTTCATCGGTCATTAGCGATTCTTCTAGCGGTAAGTCGTGAATTAGGGCGTATAAATCAAATTCGTTTCGCTCTGGATTCCATTGATAACGCAGTTCAGGAGTGTAACCGAGTTCTAGCAGTTTTGTCAATGCTTCATCAGGGTTTTTATAGCTGTCTAAGTGAACGCGGTTCAGGGAAACAACTACTTGTACGTGGTGGTACTTTGCGGGTGTTAATCGATATTCGGTCATCGGTTTTTCCTTTTTTTCTCATCACAGGTGTAATAGGTTCTTCCGGTTGCATCGGGGTGTCTTGTTGCTTCGCGGTTTTGCTGTTCGCATCGCTTAGCAGCTTCTGCGTCACTCCGAGCATAAAAAGGTCTGTCCGGGTGTTCAGCGAGTTCGGCTTCCAAGTCTTCCCAAGATTTTTCTGGGTTGTCTGCGTCTCTCAACATTTGTCCCTCGCTTAATGTCTCCTCAGTCTTGAACGTTTTGCCCCGCTTGAGTTTTAGGCTCTGGCGGGGTTTCTGCTGTCTCTAGCCATTGCTTCATCAGTAAACCGATGACTTCGCTCATTGGCTTTTCTTGAGCTGTGCAAGCTAGTTTGAATCGTAGCTTTAGCCTTTTATCTACGTAAACGCTTAGTTCAGCCATTTCAGGTGGAATTTTTTTAGCCATGTCTCTCATACGCGCATACCTGTATTCTCGCATCTGGCGAGGGGGCGGTTTACTACGTGGTGACATGACTACGTATTGCGCGGTTGCGCGATATACGTTATAATACCAACATAGCCAAAAAACGGCAACCCCACCGCATTAAGAAATGTTGTTGCCGGAACCGCCGAACCAGCTATCGCTACGGGATTGTTCCAGGAAGATGTCGCTGCCTGCTTCGTCGTAATCCTGTTCACAAAAGTGGAGACAGCTAGCTCATAAAATTTTTATGTTGACTAAAAATTCAAAAATAGATAAGATTTCTACAGTAGATCTTTTTACTTGCTGCGTAAGCCTTATAGCTCTTTCAGATGCAGAATCAGAGTCGCTTCCTTCGATCGAAACGGCTACGCGCTGCCCTCTGGTATGCCGCCAACGGCAAGTGCCAGCATTGCAGATGTGATTTGCCTTCAGACTGGCACGCAGATCACATTGAGCGATGGGCAGAAACTCAGAGAACCAATGTCCACGAAATGCAGGCATTATGCCCCAAATGTCATCATCAAAAAACTGCTGAGGAGAACAGAAACATGACAGATTCACTGCAATTAGAGCTAGATTTTTTTTCTTCACAAGCTCCTAAAGAACCTCATAATTTAAGAAAGCATCAAGCTGAATTTTATCAAATCTGTAAACGCATAAAGGCGGGAGAACAAATTAAAAAAATTCTTATGCTGGTTACGCCGGGAGGCGGTAAGAGTCTTATCCCAGTAATTGCTGCAGCAAATTTAATTCCAAATCGTAATTCTAGCAACAGCTTTCATGGAACTATAGCTGATGCAATTTGTTGGGTGGTTCCCCGACTAAATCTCCAAAATCAAGCAGAAGAACAATTTGAAGATTGGCAGTTCAGAAGTCTGCTAGGGCATCAGCATAGAATTATGGCAAATAATAATGAGCCTAATCCATGCAAGGGAATGTCTGGCTATGTGGCCACATACCAGGCTATTTTAGAAGGTCGCGATCTTCATGCTCAAGAAATTCGACGCAAGCGCTATATTCTAGTGCTAGATGAGTTTCATCATGTTAAGCAAGATGGAGCATGGCATAGAGCGTTACAGCCATTAGTGGATGATGCTGTATTAGTCATCTTAGTAACGGGAACTGGCGATCGAGGAGATGCACAGCCAATTGCTTTTATGCCCTATAAAGCAAATCCTAGCGGTACTACTCCAGATTTATCAAGTAGTAAAGATACCGTAGTTATTGAATATACGCGAGGACAAGCACTCAAAGACGGTGCGATCGTTCCTCTCCATTTTGAATGGGGTGATGGGGAGGCTAAATGGATAGACCAACAAGGGCAAGAATGTTCAGTCGAAAGCTTAGCAGAGGCTGGAGACTATAGCAGCTTAGCACTTCGCACAGCGCTTAGTACCGGATACGCCGAGCAGTTACTCACAAAGTGTGTTGATAATTGGAAGTCAGATAAAAAAAATAACCACCGATCTAAGCTATTGGTACTCGCGCCCTCAATACCAATAGCTAATCAATATTTGGAGTGGCTGCAAAAGTTAGGAATAAAAGCCTTACAAGCCACAAGTGATGAATCGAAAGAAGCGCAAGCAGCAATTAAAAGATTTAAGAAGCACTACAACGATGCAAAAGCAGTTGATGCTTTAGTAACAGTGGCAATGGCCTATGAAGGACTGGATGTTCGGGCAATTACCCATGTTGCGTGTTTAACTAATATCAGAAGTAAGCCTTGGCTTGAACAATCATGGGCAAGGGCTGCCAGAGTCGATCGAGAAGCTGGAGATTTGAAAAAAACAGGGCTGATTTATCTTCCAGATGACCAGCTAGCTGCTAAATCCGTACAAGCTATCATAGCGGAACAAGAGCCAATTATTAGGGAAAGAGAATTAAACAGGCGTGACAATGACAATGGTGGAAATGGGGATAACGATGCTAAAAGCAAAGAGCCGCGATATAATAGTAGTATCGCATTAAGTTCCAACTTAACACGATCGAGAGCATCTGATTTAAGTAGCGGGGAAATAGTAGATTATGCTGAGACTGCTCAAATCCAATCAGCAATGCAAAAGGTTGGATTGGGTGGAATTAGTACCGTGCAAATGAAACGATTTCTCGATGCTTATCAGGAGCCGGAAGCCAAAGATAGTCATGATTCTTTAATTGGGATCAAAGAATCTTTGACTCCCAGTGAAGAACGGGACATTATACGAGAAAAGATTGAAAAATATGTCCGTTACTATGCAGCAAGGAATGGCATAGAATCCAAAACCATTAATGGGGAAATTGTCAAAGAATTTCGCAAGGGACGCAAAGCAATGACACTTGAAGAATTGAGGCAGGTGTGGGCATGGCTACAAAGCAACTATCCAATGAACGATTGAAAACTCACATCGAAACTCTCGGCAATGCAGGCGAACTCAATGCACCTCCTGGATCGCGCCCTTGGGCGATCGCTGTAAGGCTGGAACTGCAATCAGCCTTACATGATGCTGCATTCAATGCTCAACAATTGAAAGCATGGCGCGATTTGATGAAGCAATTCTCTGGCTATCATCAGCTTGTTGACGAGCGTGGACAGCCATTCAAGACTTATGAGGAACTCTGCAAGGCTAAACCACCATTTGGTTTGGGTTATGAGCCGTCAGATATTGATAAAATTATTCAGGAACTAGCATCACCTAATGCAAAGACCTTTGAGCCTGAAGAAGATCAATTTCAAGAGCAGGGAAGTTCGTCAAAATATTTGGAAAAATTTTCTAAGCTGCTTCAAGCTTGTCCAGACCAGCAGCCTATAAATGCAGTTAAGATTAAACGAGTATTGCGGACTTGTTTAAGTAACGCACACATTTGGAGGAAAGGTTGGCTAGAATTGGGATGGATTGAACCCTTATCAGGTAATAAACGTGGTTATTACCAAATCACCGATTTGGGGCGGAAACTGGTGAAAGATTGGTCAGAAAAAGTTCCATCTAGTAGCCTAAATACCCCTTCATATGTAAAGATTCCTCGCCATAATCCCAAGAGAGCTGGAGAGGTGCTAATTAAAAATTTGGACTCTGAGCAACTCAGAGAAATTTACAGTCTAATCGGAGAATCACTTGCGCTTGAAAACAACCCATAATAAAAACCCGGTTTTTTCAACAGCACTTATGCAATGGGCATCAGGACAATCAACTTGTAGGGTGCTCTACTACTTTCACGATCAACGGATTATCGAGGGGTTGGGATAGTAGAGTACCTTACTAATTGTGACACTTGCATAATTCCTGATTTTTTAACCGCAGATAAACACAGATGAACGCAGATGAATTTTTGTCTGCGTTCTTTTAATTAAGCTTGAATCCTTTAGCCGCTAATTGCTGGCGGAGACTTTGAATTATTACGCGATCGAGAGTATTTTCCCCACTATTGGTACTAGATTGGCGCTGTTGTTCAATATATGCTGCACGCTTTTGAGATAAGTCGCGGATGGTCTTTTTAATCGCTTCTCTTTCGGTTTTCTTTCCAGCAACATATGCTCTCTTTTCTGTTAGCGTCATCCCTCGCATGATTTCTGGTAAATTATCATCTGATATTGCCTCTAGTTTAACTGTTCCGTTTTCGAGAGCATCCAGCAAGTCCCAAGAAGCATTATCATAGTATTCAGAAGCTTTGGACGCACTACGCGAAGCAAAACTTGTGCCAGAATTACTATCTTCAACAGCCTGACGTTGTTGTCCGATTCTTCCTTCTCTACCGTAGGGAATGTAGGTTTGATTGAGTTTAGTATTCCAAGTAGAAATTTCGTCGTCGTAAGGAGACTTAATTACCACAATTTGTTGGTTTTGATTAATGTTGAAGCTACTGCCTTTTGCTAACTCTGCTCCTGATGCCCAAAGTCTTCGCTCCTGACTTTCTGCTGAACCACAGTAGATTGTATTAACGAGGGTATCTCCTTTGACAGCGAGATTGACCGATTGATTCCAAACTATTGGGCCTTGATCGAATGGTTCATTACCCGCAATAAAAATCACGCGAAAATCTTCCGGATTTTTACTCCAGTTTAATTCTTGCATTGCCGAACGAATTACCCAGCCAGCATATTCTTGACCGCCGTTGGTTTTGATACTAAATAGCTTTTCGGAAACTAAATCTAATTCAGGAGTAAATCCAGTTAATAATCTCACAAAACCTTCCGAAGAAGGTAAAGTGTCATTACCATAATGGTAGAGGGCAACCTCTAACTCTGGCACTTGGCCGTCTTTGGTTACTTTAGTTAAAAAATTAACAATTTGCCAAAGTTGAGTACGAGTCTGGTCAATCAATCCATCCATGCTATTACTAGAATCTAAAAGGATGGCTATCTGAATTTTTGCTTTGGCGAAAGCTGCTGTGGGAGAACATAAGATACTTAGGGTTAAAGCTGTAGTGAATAAAATTCGAGTTAGTTTCTGCATGAAATTTTCTGATTTGTTAATAGTCAGGACTGACGCACTCAATGGCTGTGTGGCAAGGGTTTGAGCTTCTTCGCAACCAAGAGCGAATGACAGCATTACGTTTTCCCAATTATAGTCATTCCAAAATAGATTGAATGACTGATGTCAAGTAACTTGTAACAAGATTTTACATTTGTGATTAATTTAGTCAGTCATGGACGCAAAAAAGCCGATTTATCCCAAAATTCGTGGATTAATTCGAGATATATTGACGTATAAACCTGGTTTTTTGCTCGGTGTGCATCCAGAACTGACTTAAAGAAAAATATCCACAAACAAAAACCAGGTTTATTCCATAAACCTGGTTTTTATGTATTCGATAGATGTCCACTTATCTAGGATTAATCAGAGCTAGGAATGACAATCCTCTCCTTATAGCTTCGCTCGCGCGTACTTCGTCATTTCCCTTCTATTTATTTATCAGGGTGAGCTCGGTAGTTTTATGCAAAACTCTCCTGTTTTTTTTGATAAAGTTTGACAAAGACTGGGTGAAAGTACGGAATAACGGTTGTTTTCGGGATTTAAGGGCGATCGGTGTTTTAAGTCGTTTTTATCTTTAGGGTGCGTCAGCTACGATTATTTTCGCTTTCTATCAAAAATCTCATCCCTGAGATACCTTGCCAACCAACGGTGCGTCAGAACTCGACTTTTTGTGGCGATCGACAATCTCGCAACTGACGCACCCTACCACTTGCTTTACGGAGGAAATGGAGCTGATTTAGGATGACTCCCAGCGTAGTAAACAAGCACTTTGTGTTGGTCTTCATCCGGTACATAAAATACTCGGTCTGAGCTGGTTACTTCATACTCCCATGCACCTTTGTAGAGTTTACCTTTTAAGGGAAAAACTCTCTTTGGTTTTCTCACCATTGGCGCATTACATAAATCCTGATAGCACCGACGAGTATTCTCAGGAGCGCGTAACATTAAGGCTTCCCAATCCCGGTTAACCCGTCGGTTTTTCGCTACTACTAACCAGGGCGATGCAGGTACTTGTACGATAAGTTTGACTTCGTTTTCTTTAGCAGATGGCTTTGTTCGCGGTGCTGTCAGCGGTTCTTCAGGAGGCTCTACCAACTCTGAAAGCACAGGCGCTGGTGCGGGAATTTCGGCTTCGGCTTCAAGAGTTGCGGGTGATGGTGTCGGCTGTTCTTCAGGAGACACCGGGCTTTCCGAATCATCTGGAATTGGTTCAGAGTGCGTCATACCGAAGCCGATTCGGTAGTGTTTTCTGCGGTCGGTTTTGTCAGTAACACTTCGTCAATTTCGTCGTTGAAAGCTGCTGCGAGTTCAGGACTAGAAATTGCGATCGCGCTTTCATGCCATTCATAAATCGTTGCCTCAATCCGATCCCAAGCCGCAGGTTCCGACTCCACAAGACGGTAATCTTTCTCCATTTCTGCGATCAGTTCACTGAGTTCATCCTTGTCAAATTCTTTTAGCCACCCATAGGGATGTTCTGAACCAATCTGTTCTCCCAGACGCAACCGATAAGCAGTGGCTGTCACCTCAAAGACTTTCAGGGAAAGGGCGGCAGCCTTTACCAACAGCGCCATATCGTCGCGGCGCAGCAAAGCAAAATGCTGGTCGTTACGAGTGATGGTGATAGGATGATCCATCGCCAAATCCAGCACTCTACCTGGTTGCCGGTTCAATTCGGTGGCGGTAATTAATTCATCGCCGTACACCAGGCGCGAAGATTCACTCAGCATAGCTTTTTCACCTCTATCAACATCGGAACGCTTTTCAAGGGGCATACGTATTATTATACGTACTTCTCAAATTTTTTCACTTTTTACAAAGCTTAACATCCTATTTGTCCGCTCAAATCGACCGCACAGCAAGACTTTCAACCATTCGCTCAAAAAAACTTTCAGAATTTCGCATAAAACTACTGAACTCACCCTGATAAGTAAATGTAGGAAAAAAGTTGCGGCCGCACTTAACTATGACTGATAAATCCAACCCCTCCGAGGGAGAAGACCACTTATCCGACGAATCCGATGCTGTTGGGTGCTCAGTAAAATCGGAAAAGTTCGATCGAGATCCCGCACACCAGCAAATCGTCGAACTCGTCACCAAAGCTTGCCAGCAGCCCCCCGGCAGTATCAGGCGAAGTCGTTTCTTGCATCGACTGATTCTAGAGATTCTCAAATCCGGCAAACTCTGGAAAGAAAACACACCTTACTATGAAGAGGCACTGAACAAGACATGGATCTATCTGTCTCGTAATTTATGTGAAGCTACCACAGCAAAACGACCTTACGATCCCGAAGAAAGCCTGATTACGACTTGGTTAAATCCATATCTCAAAAAGCGGCTGTTAGATTATCGCCTAGCCCAACAAAAAGAACAGCAAAAACAAAAACCCCGTCAAATAGTGTCCTTAGAAGGAGAACAAGACGAAGAAAATGTCAATTCAATTGAAAAAATACCAGCAGAAGCGGATTCAATTTTCTATGTTGAAGAAGTTATAGAATGGATAGAAACCGATCCAAATAACGAGTTGAAAAGCAGACACGTTAGAGGAAAACCGCAGATAAATTGTCAAGTTTTATTGCAGCGCCAATGTTTGTACGGTCAAAGTCTTCAAGAACTCGCCAAAGAGTTTGGCTGCGCGCATTCTACTTTATATCAATTGTTCAACAATGACTGCCGTTATCTGCTGCAAAAATTTTGCGAAGACCAAGGATATCAAACTTTAAATATACCAGGAGTGTACCAGAACAATGAACCATAACAACCTTTGGGAAATCGAATCTTTGCCGATGCCAATTACTCAGAAGGCACTGCAAGTCGCTCAGCAGTTTGCCACCCAACAGCGCCACCCGCAAAGGCACGAGCAAGTTTATCTCAATACTTTGGCAGTGCTGGCAGTTCGCGATTATCTAAAAATCATTGATATTGAAACTGACTTGACTGAATGCGATAGCTGGAATCCCGTAATTCGCCTGTTTGCCGATGCGGGAGATTTGTATGTTAAAGGATTGGGAAAAATCGAATGCCGTCCAATTAACAATCGGCATCAAAATCCAGAAAAAGGCAACCAGAATTCATCTGCACATCCGGCTGAGATTTGCCCGGTGCCGGTGGAAGCAAGGGCAGAACGCATTGGCTATATTGCTGTAGAAATTGATGAGGAGGAAAAGGAAGCAAGATTGCTTGGTTTTTCTCCAAGTGCGGATGCGGGGGAATTAGTATTGAGCGAATTGCATTCCCTGGATGATTTCTTAGGGCACCTCGAACATTTGTTGGAATCTAAAATTAACCTCAGTCAGTGGTTGATGAATGTATTTACGGCTGATTGGCAGCCTTTTGAAGCGGTATTTAACCAGCAGGCCCAAACTTCTCCTGTTGAGATTGAAAATCCGGTTGAATCTAAGTTAGGCAATTGGTTGCAAATTTTTGTAGACAGATGTTTGCAGCAATTGGATCGAGGCAAACAAAATTTAAAAAACTTGATTTCCCCTGACGAAACCCCCAGTTTTGCATTACGAGGAGGTGGAAATTCGAGAGAAGAATCTGCGTTACAGGGCAGTCAAAGTAGCATCAATAGGTTTCCCGAAGCCGATGTCACGCGGGCTAAGTTGATTGACTTGGGAATGCGGCTGGGAAGGACAACGGTGGCTTTGTTGGTGGCGATTGCTGAAGAGAGCGATCGCACTGTCAGAGTTCACGTTCAACTGCATCCGGCGATCGGAGAACGTTACCTGCCCCAGAATATTAAACTTTCCTTAATATCCGACATCGGTAAAAATCTAACTGAGTCACAATCAAGGATTCAGGAGAGGTACATTTTGCTGAAGGATATTGAGGTAGATCGAGACGAGAGTTTTAGTATTCGAGTAGCTTTAGATGATTTCAGCGTCACAGAAAATTTTGTGGTATGATATCTCGATTAACTCTATTCGCGTCTAATTTATGAGCTTAAGATTTATCTTGGGTTTAGGGATTGGGGATTTACACAAGGGTTTTCCCGACATCACAGGGGAGTTTCAAGAAAACCAAACAACAGTTCATAAATTTAAAGGAAGTTTGCCACCAGCCCCGGAAGTTGATGATCTGCAAAAAAGATGGCAACTTATTTGTCGTGCGGGAAAATCTAGCAACATCCTTTCTAGAATTAAAGTTAAGGCTACAGGGACAACCAATATTTGTGAAGATAATCCTCAATTGATCTATCAATATTTGAATGAATCTATGAGGCTGTGGCTGAGTAGTGAGGAGTTTTATGCGGGAATTGAGCATAATTTTAGAAATGTAGTTGATGCGTTTGGTGGTCGAGATCGGTGCTTTGAAGTATTTCTCGAAATCAAAGATTCGGAAAATTGGCATCTGCCTTGGGATGCGTGGAAATTTCGCGAAGATTACAAAAACTGTGAAATAATTAAAAGTCCGTCCCAGTATAGAAAAGCTCTCAAAAAGGCAACTACAGGCGGAATGCCTCTGCCTTCGCGAGGTAGAATTTTATGTGTCTCCGGTAATAGTGACGGACTCGATCTGCGACAAGATGAGAAAAGTCTTCAAAGGTCTTTTGGCGATCGCTGCGAGTTAGAATTTATTCAACAACCAACCCCTCAACAGTTGCGCGATCATCTTTCACAGGATGAAAAAAACTGGCAAATTTTATATTACGGCGGACATAGCGATAGCAATTCTGCCAATGGATGGCTCCAGATAAATCAAGGAGATTGCGATAATACTGTCACAATAGATTATTTAAAAGAGGGCTTAGAAAAATCAATTTTTCAAGGATTGGAGTTGCTAATTTTAAACTCTTGTTCTAGCCTCCAATTGGCAGCAGATTTAGTAGCGGGAGGCTTGCCTTTACCGTCAATGATTGTGATGCGTGCGCCGATACCAGATAAAATTGCTCACGATTTTGTTAAGTCTTTATTCGGATATTTAAGCAAAGAATATCCTTTGTTTTTAGCAGTACGAAAAGCTAAGGATTATTTACAGAAGTGGGAATCTGAGTTTCCCGGTGCGAGTGCGATACCAGTGCTCTGTCAGCAGCCAACTTTTGAGGGGTTGACTTTACTGCAATTAAAGCGCGCGCGGCGCAGCTATCCCGTAGGGAATCGCCTGCTTGTGTCTGTGGCCGATGTTTTGGGTGATACTGGGGACGATCGCCCAAACAACGATATCTCTATTTTTATTTCTAATTTGATGCAGCGCCTGGGAATCGGTTTAGCTACTACCGCTAGCAGTTATATGTTAATGGGCCCGATACTTGCCCCAGTTGCTAATCAAATTGGCATGGAAAACCACCGTCAAAATAAACCTTTAATTGCGAAAAGATTCTACAAATTAGCAAGTTTAATTAACCTTAATTATGCACAGCCTTACTATAATTTAGCTATGTTGTGCGACGAATTGAATGACGATCTCGGTGCGTTAGAGGCAATGCAAAATGCTGTATTGCGAGGACTTCCTGATGCTTCTGCTCAAATATCTAAATTATTCATTCGCAAGGATAAACATCAAGCAGCTTTAAAGGCGATCAACCTTTGTTTAGAACACGCTAAATACGACGGAGTAAAAGCTGCTTGTATCAAAAATCGCGGCTGGATACGGTTCAAAGATAAGCAATATGACGATGCAGAAATAGATTTTAAAACAGCAATTGGATTGACAGAGGATAGCCCTGAATCTCACTGTTTTTTAGCACGGGTTATGGAAACTAAAGGTAAGCCACATGAAGCGTTAGAACACTGGAAAAAAACGATTAAATATTCTAAATCTAGCGTACCAGAACAAGATAAATGTATCCAAACTGCCAAACAACATTTACGAATAAAAGGAAATATAAGATGAAAATCAGGATTGCAGTTTTTATAGCTTTAAGCTCGATCGCAACTACTGCACTAGCAGCGAGTAACAGAATATCCAACGGACTCATTATCCATAGTAGCGGGGAAGTTGCGATCGATCGCCAAGACGGCCGAATTGTCCGCCCTACCAGCGGTACGCCGCTTTATCCGGGAGACAAATTGCGAACAGCACAAAACGCCCAACTGACGATCCAATGTGCAGATTGGGGAATTAAGTCGATCGCAGGGAGTGAAAATCAATTGAATAGCTGTTTGTTTGCCAAACAAGAGTCGAAATCTGATTGTAGCGCCGACTTGATTAAATGTCCCGATCGCGGCGATGATAAAATTAGCTGGAATAGCGCGCCAATTCCTTATATTATCAGTCCGCGGCGCACGAAATTGCTCGACAGCAAGCCAATTTTGCGGTGGAATCCGGTTGCTGGTGCTACTAGCTATAAGTTGAGCCTCCGCGAAAATGGAGCGAAATTAAACTGGGAAATGACTGTTACCGGTACTGAGGCTGTCTATCCGGGGGAACCAGCGCTGAAACCGGGTGTTAGGTACCGATTGATTGTCGAGGCGAATACGGGCGCTTCTTCTGAAAGTGCCGTGGGAGAAGGAGATACAGAGTTTAGCTTGCTGGATGAGAAGCAGGTTCAGGCTGTTAAGGATGCGGTTGGGGCGATCGACAAACAAGTACCTAACGAAAACGCCAAAAAATTAGCAATTTCTAGCGTTTATCTTAACACAAACTTGATTGCCGAAGCAAGAGAAATATTAGAAAATTTACAAGAAACAGGCATGGAAACACCGCCCATTTATCGCACGTTGGGCGATTTGTATCTAGAAAAGCTACAACTGGTTCCCCAGGCTGAAGTCTACTATTCCAAGGTGATTAATACGGCGAAACTTGACGATATTGAGGAGTTGACAGCCGCTCGATACGGATTGGGGCAAGTTCATTCAGCCATGAGAAATAATTTGGAAGCTATGAAATATTTGCGAATGGCAAAAGATGGATATACAACTTTGGGAGATTTACCAATGGTGGAAAAGATTGAGAAGCAAGTGCGAGATTTGCAAAGGAGGGAACAGAGGAAATAGTAACTGGCTGTGATG
>NZ_JAUBTS010000006.1:171530-176265 GCF_036705105.1 Microcoleus sp. B9-D4 | reverse complement strand
TTAATTCCGGCAGGGAATGAATTCCCTGCCTCAAAGCAAAAGTCCACTAAAGTGGACTGATATCAAACTTTTTTCTACAGTCCTCATAGCGAGGACTTTCGCTAAAAGCCCCGTGGGTTTCAACCCCTGGCGGACTCGCGGACTGTGACGTTAATTCCGGCAGGGAATGAATTCCCTGCCTCAAAGCAAAAGTCCACTAAAGTGGACTGATATCAAACTTTTTTCTAAAGTCTTCTTCAGTGGACTAATACCCAAGTTTTTTCTACAGTCCTCATAGCGAGGACTTTCGCTAAAAGCCCCGTGGAATTCATTCCCTGGCGGACTTGGGGACTATCAGAGGGCGCTGGCGGACTTTCGCTAAAAGCCCCGTGGAATTCATTCCCTGGCGGACTTTGGGACTGTCAGAGGGCGCTGGCGGACTTTCGCAATTATCAGAGTGAACTCGATATCATCTACTAACAAAACCATGAAATCAACACACAAAAAAAACCGCTTTTTCCTCACCTTTCTCTCATTCACCACCTTAGCAATGTGGGAATTAGGACTTTTCTTCCCATCCCAAACAGCCACAGCCCAAATTACCCCCGCAACCGACGGCACGAATACTCAAATTACTCCCAGCGGCAACCAATTTAACATCAACGGCGGCCAACAATCCGGCGACGGTGCAAATCTCTTTCACAGTTTCCAAGAATTTGGTTTAACTCAAGGACAAACTGCTAATTTTCTATCAAACCCCAATATTCGCAATATTTTAGGGCGAGTTGTCGGCGGCGATGCTTCGCTGATTAACGGATTAATTCAAATAACGGGCGGCAATTCCAATTTATTTTTAATGAATCCGGCGGGGATTGTATTTGGAACAAATGCCAGTTTGAACGTGCCTGCTGCTTTCACTGCTACTACTGCGACGGGCATCGGTTTTGGCAATAACTGCTTTAGTGCGGCTGGTACAAATAATTATACTCAATTAATCGGAAATCCTAATACTTTTGCTTTTACAAATACACAGCCGGGGGTAATTATCAATTTAGGCAATTTGGCAGTGGGACAAGGGCAAAATTTAACTTTATTGGGCGGCACTGTTTTGAGTACGGGACAACTTTCTGCATCGGGAGGAAATATTATTGTTGCGGCGGTTCCGGGTGAAAGTTTAGTCAGAATTAGTCAACCGGGAAATCTGTTGAGTTTGGAGATTCAGCCGCAATCTGTAGCGGGCAGTTTGCCTCAAAATTGGGTGTTGCCAGTTGCATCTTTGCCGCAGTTGTTGACTGGTGGCGGGGGAAGTGCAACGGGGGTGACAGTCAACGCTGGAGGGCAAATAGAATTAACTGGTTCTGGTTTGCAGGTAGAGAATGGAGATGTCACTGCTAAAGAAGTAACTGCGGAGACTGCAACGCTGTCAGCTAATCACAATTTGACATTAGTTGAAAGTCTGTTGCGTACAACTGGCGATTTGAATTTACTGGCTAAGAATACAGTGCGGGTGCGCGATAGTGTGGTAAATCCGTTTGTGGCGAATGCTGGCGGAAATCTCTACATTCAGGGAAATCAAAGTATTGATATTTTGGCGCTGAACCATCTTTCGCAAACGCCATTTGTGAGCGGCGGAAATTTGACGTTAGTGAGTGATGGCATCATATCTACAGATGCTCACTTTCGCAGTGGCAATAATATGTCGATTCTCAATCGATGGGGCCAGCCTGCTAATTTTACCAGTTTGTACGATCCAATATTTACGCAGCCTAATGACTATACTTCTGGGGAATATAGGGGTGCATCTCTCAAGGTAGATACGACTTCTGGTACAGGAAATATTATTTTTACGGGAAATATCGTAATTACAGATCCAGATATAAGTATTACTGGCGATCCCGGTACTGATAAATTTCTTCTGGGTAATTTCCGAACATTGATTTTGCGATCGGGGGGCAATATTCAAGTAGTAGGAAAAATTGATACTTATGCAAGTAATCCCAATAACGTAGGCCCTGTAATTATGCAAGCTACAGGCAACATTCAAACGGGAACGATTAGGACAGACAATTTTGGGGGTAATGCTAGTTATATATCGTTGACTGCTGGGGGCAACATTTCTACAGAATCTCTTTCTGCTATAGCTACAGATGTTATTGGCAATGGCGGTGATATTACTGTTAATGCAGGTGGCAGCTTTACTCTTACAGGAAATATAGCGACTTTTTCACCGAGTGGAGCGGGTAACATTAATCTTAAAGCAATAGGTGATATCTCTATCAATTGTGTGAGTTCCTTGGTTTGTGAGATAATGAGTTTTGCTGGGGGGGTGGCTAACTACACAGCTACTGGAAATAGCGGTAACGTTAGCATCATCAGCGAACAAGGCTCTATTATTTCGCTAGGAGACCCCATTCGTATAGTTACAACCAGTATCCCCGGTCTTGGCAATACTGGTAGTGTAATTTTACAAGCAAGAGGTAACATTACTGCAGGCAGTATATCAACATTTAGTTCTGAAACTTCAAAATCAGATGGTAAAAATATAAATATTACCAGCCTAAATGGCAATATCGAGATAGGTGATGTCAATAATTCTTCAGACAACGGTAAGGGTGGCAATATTACTATCTCTACCAGTGGAAACATTAGAATAGGTAATATATTAAACTACGGTATATCGCAAGGTGGTAGTGTTAATTTTACTAGCACGAAGGGCAGCATCACTACAGGGAAATTAAATGCAAGCAGCTCTCAGGATTCAGGAAATGATACAATTTTTAGACCTGAAAATGGTGGATCAATTACTTTAAATGCCGATCGCAATATTACGACTGGCAATCTCAATGTAACGGCGAATCAAAATGGTGGCCCGATCGCACTTACGAGCACTGCCGGTTCCATAAATACTGGAACGATCGATGTCACGGGCGATCGCGCTGGTGGAAATATTACCATTCAAGCCAGCACGGGCATCACAACACCGACAACAGGAACCGCGATGGCGGGTACTTCTAGTAACGGCAACGGTAGCAATGTTACTTTATCTACGGCCAGCGGTGACATTAATATAGGCGATGTCTTAGTATCGGGAGTTCGGGGCGGAAATCTTAAATTTACTAATAGCAACGGCAATATTACTACAGGTCAGTTATTGACAAGTTATGACGGTTCATCTCCCGGCCTTAAAACTAACACAGGCGGCAATGTCAATCTAAATTCTGGGGGAAATATTACTACCAGCGACATCCGGGCGATCGGAAATCAAGACGGCGGCTCAATCACATTTAAAAGCGGCGGGGCAATCGACACTACCGCCGGAATCATCAATGCGATCGGCGGTAACAGCGGCGGCAATATTTCCCTCGAAGCTGGAACCAACATCAGTACGGCAGGAATTGGTAGCGCCCTATTATTAAGTGGCTTCAATGCCAATAGCGGGAATCTTCGCATTCAAAGCGGCGGTAATATCGACACAACTGCCGGCCCAATTATTACCGCTGCGGCAAATGGTAAGGGCGGAGGAATCACCATAAATGCTGGCGGAACAGTTTCGACATCTGATATTAATTCCCGCACTTTCGCTCCCAGTATTACTGTTAGTGGTGGCAATATTGATGTCCAGGCAAATGATTCTATTACTGCCAAGGGCAAGATCGAAACCAACCGCAATAATATTACTTTTAACGCTCCGCTAACATTAGGTGATAACCTGTCGGTTAAAATTTTAGAAACGGGCGATATTACTTTTCAGTCTACAGTTGACGGGTCTTACAGTCTGACTGTTCAACCCGATGCGGGAAGTGTTGACTTTGGCGATGCTGTTGGCAGTGTTACTCCCCTCAATAGCGTCAATATTCAAGATGATATCCCCGAAAGTTCCGCTGCAATTAACATTATTACTACAAATAATATTACAGCAAAAAATATTACCTCACCCGCCGGAATTTCTTTGTTTAGTGAGAACGGAGAAATCACAACTAAAAATCTTGATGCGACTTCCCCTAACACTGGTGGCAATATCGATTTGAATGCTGGAACTAATATTACTGCCGGCGATATCAATACCTCGTCTGCTGGTAATGGCGGCAGTATCTTGCTCGACGCTACCGGAAGTATTACTGTTGGTAAAATTGACTCTTCGGCGCAGGGGAATGCAGGGAATGTCACGGCTTATAACCGCAGCACTTCTGGCAATATTACTGTGAATCAAATTGATGCTCAGAGTCAGGGCAGCGGTATCGGCGGAAATGTGGAGATTCTGATGGGAATGTTTTTTCGATCGCTAAATTCGTTCACAGACAGAAACGGCATCAATGCTAGCATTTCTACCGCTGGAAGTCCTGGAGATAGCAGCGGCGGTACTATAATTATCCGCCACGGAGGCGCAGGATTAACGCCGTTTATTGTCGGTGATTCTGCCACAAATGGAACTGCGGGTGCAATTACTAGGGGAAATTCTAATCCTAATCAAACAATTTTGCGGGATAATTCCTATCTTTATACTTACAGACAGGATGCCGATCGCATTCAAATTATTTCCGTACCGCCGCCAATAGTTGCACCGACACCAGCAGCTACTCCAACGCCCGCACCGACACCAGCAGCTACTCCAACGCCCGCAGCTACTCCCACGCCCGCACCGACACCCGCAGCTACTCCAACGCCCGCAGCTACTCCAACGCCCGCACCGACACCAGCAGCTACTCCAACGCCCGCACCGACACCCGCAGCTACTCCAACGCCCGCAGCTACTCCA
>NZ_JAUBTS010000006.1:124937-171430 GCF_036705105.1 Microcoleus sp. B9-D4 | reverse complement strand
ACACCCGCACCGACACCAGCAGCTACTCCAACACCCGCACCGACACCAGCAGCTACTCCAACACCCGCACCGACACCAGCAGCTACTCCAACACCCGCACCGACACCGACTCCAGCGCCCGCACCCACACCCCCACCGCAACTCCCACCGCGTTTACCCCTCGCACCTTCCCCAATTCCCGAAAGCTCGATCGCACCTGCCCCAACTCCCGAAAGCTCGATCGCACCTTTCCCAATTCCCCAAATATTTATCGCACCTGCCCCAATTCCCGAAACTTCGATCGCACCTTCGGCAACACCCGATCCGATACCTGGTTTTCCCATCGACTTCCAACTACCTGAGTTGCCGGATTCATTCGTACTCCCACCCCGCGCGCGCCCCACGCAGCCCTCAACTCCCACAACCCCAAACGCTGCTGCCCGCATAGCTTCGAGGCCTACCCTTCCCTCTGTTTCCCAAATCACCTCCTCCCTCGCCTCTCAACCTGCGATCGCCCTTCAACCTTCAAACGCGCCAAATCCCGCGCCCACAGCCCCTCTTGCCTCCGTAACCCAGCCGTTAACTCCAATTCAGCCAGCACCTGCAAGTGCGATCGTACCCGCGCCTACAAGTGCGATCGTACCCGCACCCGCTGTCAGCCCAAGCCAAACTCCCCAACAGGAGTTAGCTTTTTTAATTGGCGATTTATTGGGAGCTCAAACCTCGATCGACCAAAATGCTGAAACTGGAAATACCCAATTAGATTGGAAGCGTAACAACGAAACAATTATCTCCCTAGAACTTCCTTACAGCCCGTCAGTTAATACGATGGCCGGAGCCGAAGCAAATAACCTAATTTCCACACAGACATCTACTGACAATTTAACTGTTTCTGTCGCAGAAACTCCGCCGGAAATCATCGAGCAAACTCCTAGTTTACCGATTGCTAATTCTGAACCCTTTGATGTCAATCTTTCTGATATTTGGGAGAGAATAGCTGCAATAAATACAGCGCCAGTTCAAGATTCACCTACTATTACTCCAGCGCCCGCACCAACTCCAATTCCCGCACCAACTCTAATTCCCGCACCAACTCCAGCGCCCGCACCAACTCCAGCACCCGTACCAACTCCAGCGCCCGCACCAACTCCAGCACCCGTACCAACTCCGATCGCAGAAAATCCCGCACCTGCAGATATCCCAAATATCTTTCCGTCACAAATTAGCAGGTCGCTCATCGAACAAACTTTAGACCAAGGTAATGCTAATGATGCTGTTGCTCTAATTGACCAACTCTTTGAACAAGACTACGAAAATTATTATGGGGAAAATTTCACGGATAAAAAAATTAACGTTCAATATCTGAGAGAAACTCTGAAAACAATTAAGGAAGAAACCGGGAAGCAAGCTGTAATTGTTTACGCGATCGTCCGTCTCGAAGAATTATCCCTAGTGTTAGTAGTTCCCGACGGCCCTCCGATTCTCAGAAATATTCCTGTCAGTAGCGCAGATTTGCTGGAAGAAGTGGCAGAATTTCATCGATATCTTGGTAAATCAAAGGATTTGCAAAGTGAAGAATATTTGCCAATATCTAAGCAACTTTACCAGTGGTTAATTGCGCCGATTAGTTCAAATTTAGAAGCATTAAATATAGATACGCTAGTGTTTTCCTTTGATGCCGGTTTGCGCCAACTGCCGCTAGCAGCTTTGCACGACGGCAAGCAATTTCTAGTAGAAAAGTACAGTGTAGGCTCACTTCCCAGTGTCAGCCTGAGTAACACAAAGTATCAAAGTTTGAAAAACGCTCAAGTTTTAGCGATGGGTGCTTCCAAATTTCCACACACTGATAAAGATCCTTTGCCGGCAGTGCCGATCGAATTATCTGCGATCGCCGATACCAGAAGCGACAGGAAAAATCAAGCGGGATTGAGCACAAATGAAAGTTTTCTCAATCCTGCAGCCGAATTGCCCTTGTGGCGGGGGCGCTCTTTTCTCAACGAAAACTTTACCCTAGACAATCTCAGCAAACAGCGGCAGCAACAGGCATTTGACATTGTTCACTTTGCTACTCACGCTAGCTTTCCGCAAAATCAAAACGGACGCAAGGAAGCTGAGATTGATTTGTGGGATCGCTCTTTGGCGCTGGATGAATTTAGGTTGGCGAAGTGGTACGATCGCCGACAAGTAGAATTATTAGTGCTGAGTGCCTGCGAAACGGCGATCGGTGACAGTACAGCAGCAGAAATGGGTTTTGCTGGACTGGCCGTCCGCAGCGGTGTCAAATCAGCGCTAGCGAGTTTGTGGAAAGTTAATGATATCGGCACTTTGGGGCTGATGACTGAGTTTTATGGCAATTTGCGATCGGCCCCAATTAAAGCTGAAGCACTCAGAAAAGCTCAACTGGCAATGATCCACAAACAAATTGTAGTAAAAGACGGTCAATTGCGGGGAACTCAAGGCGCGATCGACATTAATCAAGCCACACAAGTAGCAAATGCAGATTTCTCTCACCCGAACTTTTGGGCCGGATTCACAATAATTGGCAGTCCTTGGTAATTATACCATTTTAGATTTTACATTTTAGAATTGGGAATGACTGATGATGTATGGGTTTGGAGCACTGGTCTACACTTTGATTATTTTTTTACTGGTGTTATATCATATCCGGTGGATTACCCCTAATACGGTAGGGGCCCGTGAGCCAACAATACCTGCCAATAATTGACAATCTCAAAAACCCGCCCTTTTAATCGCGGTCACTGGATGGGACATGATATTAATCGGAGATTTGATAAGCTGTTGGGCATTTAAGTTGTATGTGGGCGGGCGAGACGCCCAACCCCTACTCCCCACAATAATTTCATCAAAGTTGAGTGTAAAATTTAGCTGCACCTGGACTTATTTACCCAGACTTCTGTTGACACCAATGCCCTTCGTGCACACCCCACATTGACTGGCGGCCTTTTGCAAAAAGTAAATGTATCCCTGACTACTATCTTTTTATGTCATAAATTTGCTATGAAGAGGACAACTCAACTCTAGTGGAGCAAAACCAGTGGGCAATTTTGATAAAATATTCAATTCAGAAGACCAATCCGAAGCAAGCTTGACTTTAGAAGAATCCGTAGCAGCGGTAGCACTTGTCGCAGCAGAGGCAAATTCCCCTGATACGGATGCTGATATCTTAGAAAGCATACTTTGGGAATCAGAAATATTTGCTGAATACTCGGAAGATGATATGTCAGCAATGTTTCAAAGACTCGCCGGTATTGTTGCCCAAGACGGTTTAGGAGCATTATTTAATACTGCTTGGGAATCCCTGCCCGATGAGTTAGTGTTGGATACTTTTGCCATAACCGCAGCAATGTTTGTCGCAGATGGCGAAATAGCTCAGAAGCACCAGGCTTTTCTTCAGAAATTCCAGCAAGCATTAGGTGTGGAAGACGAGGAAGCTGCAGAAATTATTGAGGATGTAACTGCTGCTTACTCGGAAGTAGAGGGCGAAGAGTCTGATTTCGATGCGGCATGGTACGTATCTCCTGAAGGCAATTTTAGCGTTCCCATTCCAGTTGACGAGGAACGAGGCGGTAAAATTGATGAGCAAGAAAGCTGTGTCGCATTTTCTGACGACTTTGGCGTTTTGCTGAAAATTGATTATTTCCCTGTTGTTGGTGAAGTGGAAGAAACAATCGAGTCGGTTGGCGAGGAAGGTTATCTCAAGTCTTTTCTCGACAATTTTGTTTCTCAGGCAATTCTTGCTAATGTTCCCAATTCTAAGTTACTCCACGCGGAATATTTAGAAGATGAAGAAGCTTATTTCGTGGTTGTCGATTTGCCTGCGGGTGCAACTATCAGCGTGCAAGAAAACGATGGCCCTCTGACTCGGTTGGATGCTTACCGAGGACTTATGGCTTTTATTGCTGACGATTTTTGCTACACGGTAAGCTGTCAGCGAGTTTATCAGGAGGGGAATGAATTGGGTTCCCTGGAGTCTGAAGTTGAGGGAATTATGAACAAGATTTTTGAGTTTATTGAGACAATCGAATTCGGGCCGATGGAATAAGCAGGAATTATTTAGGGGGGCTAAAAACCAGGTTTCTTTCTAAATGTTTCGCTGCTCAACCCTATATTTTCAGAGAAACCGGGTTTTTTGCCAACCATTCTCAGGATATTACATCGTGTCCGGTCGATCGACCAAAATCAAAATCTTTATAGGGAGGAATTAAATCCTCACTACTTGCGCGATCGTGGTTATTTTACCGCACTGCGCTAGATATTAGAAATAAGAATTAAATAACCTGCAATGCGTGATTATTCTTGTGGGATGGGCGTCTCGCCCGTCTATAAAGGACGGGCGAGACCCCCATCCCACAGGCTTATGCAAATTATTTAATTCACGATCCTTAGAGGTTTTTAAAATAAAATTGTGCGATCGACAACAGGCTTTTTTGACCGATTCTCGATCGCACTTCCAGATACATTCAGTCAACCAAAGTCGAGAGGCAGCAGCAATTAGCCGCCATTTGCGACTAATTAGTAGTCTGAGCTTCCACCAATCTTTGCTTGAGTTCTTCCAGAGCACTCGCCCAGCGCGGATCTGGCTGCACTGAGCCGGAATCAGCGCTCGACACCGTTGCTGCTGACTGATTGCGGCGAGACTTGTTGTTGTCACCCCGACGGCGATTGCTTTTGCTGGAACCGCCTCCACCTTGACTAGGGGGAGCCGAGCGCTGCTGTTGCTGCGGCGCAGGGACAGGCAGCGACGGCGACGACGATGCCGACACCAACTGCGGTGACTGCGGCGACGACTGCTGCTGATCTTCATCGCCCTTTTCAGATTTACCCTTAGAGCGGGGCAATGCCTTCTCTATTTTCAGCGGGTTTTCTTTGAACATCAAGCCGTTATATTTCTCAATAACTTGGTCGGCTTGTTCGTCGGTTAGCACCGTCACAAAACCAAATCCTCGGCATTTACCAGTTTTGCGGTCTGTAATTACCTTGGTGGTAACAGATTCGCCCTCCGGTGCAAAAACTTCTTGCAATTCTTGGCGATCGAGTTCCTTGGGTAGATTGCCAACATAAAGACGAATAGACATGAAAAATTCCTCCCGACTTGGATTTTAATTAATTTGCTCGAACAGAATTACCTGAAGTCAACTGAATATTGACTTCAGGCAAACACCACATAACCGGAGAATTGGCGCATTCCTCCCACCAACCTTGACAGCTCCCCCCACCTTTTAGAACAAAAAGATGATTTACTCTGATAAGGCCGGAACTTAACCGCCGATGCAGAGAGCTTTTAAATCTCAGGTTGTTGTGTAAACTTTTAGTCATCACTCAAATGTTTAGGCTATTGGCTATTCTGTATTACTTGCTTCCGGTTTTGATTCAGAATGTTTATAGCCAGCGCCGTCTAGAAATTTATGTCCAAGGATGTCAATTGTAAGCGATCGGAATGCCAGTATTCAGTTTAATACAGTGATGGATAAAATGGCTAACATTTTTTCAGCCAGTAATCTTACCTCGATCCTAATCTCGCTCCTAATGCTGAGAACTACTCACTTACCTGCTATCCCTTAAATCAGGCCCGGCAGAGTCCGAGCATTCTTTAAAGGTATCACAGCCTTGGTAACAGAGCTAGTTATTTAGGAAGATTTCAGTCTGAATTTAACGGAAACCACATCTGAATCACTTTTGAGAATTCATCCCGCACAGCAAAAATAGCGATCGAAAAAAAACAGCCGACAAGCGGCTGGCTGTACTTGCTGTGTTGGGATGTTGACAATTTTTACGCAATGCCTTAAGGGATTTTAGCCAACTGAAGTTATCGCGCTATTTGGTTCAATCCAATTTATGTAAACTAATGTAACAGACTGCGGGCAAAAAAGCAACTTTTCTTTACGAAGGAAGTTCGGCAACGGATTTTGTAACGGATGTAACGGATGTAACGGATGTAACGGATAGACTGTAGGGTGCGTAGGGAGCAACTCCAGAATCCGATCGCCCATCCGCTGTTTAACTCAAAACCGATCGAGGCTGCCCGTTGAGACCGATTCACCTGAGAAGTGGCACCATTCTCAATAAGCTTTTTATGAACAGGCTTTTCGGCCTGTTCCACAAGAAAATTCACTCTTTGTGGAACAGGCCGAAAAGCCTGTTCCTGAGAATGGTGCAAGATGTGAGATTCACCCCACAATCCGACAATTATTCCTCATCTTGGGCCCTGGATAATAATGTATGCGCCCCAAAAAGCAGCAGCAAAAGCCAAAATCGCAGACCAAATCGGATGTCCGCTGTCACTAACCCTCCCTCCTTGACTGCGGAGACTTTCAAGGTCGATCGCCACAGTAGCACCCCGACGCAGCCAACCAGTCGCCACAACAGATGTTCCGATCAAATCGCTAGGGCGAGTAGTCTCTTTGAACAAAAATGGCCACAAAGAGCCAATGTAGCCAAACCTCGAAACATAGTGCAACCTCACCAAACCCGTCGCCGTTTGCAAAATCAAATCTTGTCCCAGCCAATTACTCATACCCGATCGACCCAAAAGTTGCCCTTCCAGCCGCACCGGTTCAGCATCCAGCGGCAAACTCTCGGGATTTGACAAAATTTCCGGCAAACTCGGCGAAGCGGTTTCTCGCGGTATAATATCCGGGAAAAAATAATTGATCCGCATCAAAGTACCGATGCTAAATCCGATCGGCAAACAGCCCCAAAGAATTGATCGATCGCCCCAAAGCCAATCCAACTGCCAAATACTCGTCCTCGAAAAAATCCCCCCAATCAGCCACAGCACCCCGACTATCGCCAAACTCATCGGAATCCCAAAAAACGGCGCACCCTGTAAAAATAGTTTTGAGTCTTTAAATTCGAGTATTGACTTAAACAGAGACAATTTTCCTTTCCTGGGTTGTTCTTCCACTCCCGCGTTTGCCAAATCTAACTCTGTCTCCACTTGCCAGAATTGAGCATAAAGAGCCAACAGCTTCAAACGCTCTCCCAGCAAAGGATGCGCGCGGTTAACCGTCAACCAATTGCGCTCACGATTGCTGACATCCCACAGCAAAATCTGTTCCAGCGACGCGTGTAATGCAGCAGAACCAAGGCTTACAGCTTGTCCAACACCTACGGGTAACAATAGATCGAAACTTTCGAGGAAAAAGCTAGTTTGTTTTTGCTGTTCGATATTAGCAGCCATGCCGATCGCAATTTTAGCCACTGCCCGCGTCAAACCGTTAGGATTGCCCGTAATTTCCGCAGCAGTGCGATCGCTAAAATACACTCTGCGGCGCGACACCCACAACATCGGCCAGCGCAACAACTTATAAATCCCATAACTCGTAGCAGAAATTGCAGCGGCCACAAATTTAACAGCAGAACGCAAAAACTCGATCGTCATTAAATCACACAACCGCTCTTGCCAGTGCGCCACCAGCCAATAAATCAAGTAAGGAATCTGAATCACCAGCAGCGCCAGCGACATCGGCGCAAAATCCCAGTGAGAGATATGGCCCAACTCCCGCGCGAAAATAGTAGCAATTTCCTCATCCGTCAATTGTTCCAACAGCCCCCGACTCACAGCAATCCGAGCAAAACGGGGCAAACCGCCGTAACTGAAAGCTACAGGAACATTCAGCGGCAAGAGTTTCAGCACCGGCGTCGGCATATTTTGCTTGGTACAAAAGCTTCGCAGTACCCGACTAGCTTCCTTGCTGTGCTTGGATAAAACTGACCCGCGCAGGGTTTCGATGCCGCAAAACAGTTTCAGCAGCGTGTCTATCAGCCACGGAGACGAGGCCAAAAGCAATCCAAAAACCATCTGAACAAACGGAGTTGGATCGCGGTAAAAAAGCTGAATCGGCGTGAAAATAGGCAGTCTACTGAATATGTAAAGCTGAACCAACAGAGAATTAGTGTTTGTCAGCAGGAATTGCAGGACAAACCGGGCTAGGAAAAATAGGGCGATCGCACTTGCAACGGCTTGTATCCGAAACTCCAGCAACTTCAGCGGTTTGAGCGGGCGCGGGCTTTTGGCGCGCCCGGTGTCGCGCCAAGTGAGTTGGTAAGTATCTGGGCTGGCGACTCCGGGGATATCTGTTGGGGAACCGGAACTATTTTCGCCGCTAATTTCTGCGGTATCGGGTGCGGTTTCTGTCGAGTTTTCCGGTTCGGAAGTCTGGCCTGTGGGGGGTGGAGGTGGCGGGTAAATATGTTGCGATTTGGCGTTTCCAGACCCTACAGTCGGCTCTAAAGGTAAAAATCCTGTTTTTTTATCTGCGGTCGGTCGTAGCGAAGCGGGGCGTAAGCCATCGCCCCCAATCGATTTTTTCGGTGATTTTGTTCCGGCATCAAAGGCGACAAAGCCTGTTTCGGGGGGAGTTTCTGCGGATTTTGGTTTATTTTCCGGTGGTTTTGGGGGGCGAGGGGGGGTTAATTCTGTTAAAGCGCGATCGGCCCAAGTTTTGACTTGAGGGTTGGGACTTTTGGCGAGGGAAGAGCACAGGGCGATCGCCTTTTTGACATTACCGGTGGCTTTGTACGCAGCCACTAACCCCATCTGCGCGCGGATTCCCGACGGCTGATTGGCGGCGGTTTGGGTAACGGATTCTAAAAGGGCGATCGCACTTTTGTAATCTTTTTGTTTCAAAGCGGCTAACCCAGCCTCTAGAGACTGTTTTGCAGATGAATCCGCCGGATTTGGATTAGTGGGAGGTGCCATGACTGTGCTTTCGCTAGCGTCCTTTCTAAGATAGCTTGGCTGGTCGATCGATTACGGTTTTAACTCACATCTTGTACCATTGTCAGCAACAGGCAAGATGCCTGTTCCACAAAAGATAAATTTTCTTCTTGTGGAACAGGCATCTTGCCTGTTCACAAAAACTGATTGAGAAGGGTGCAATATCTCAGTGTTAACATATGCCCTAAATGCGATCGCCCATAATTGATATCTATGCCCAATTTCAATCCCCCATTGGTATAATAAAATAACTCCTCACCTGCACACTTATGCCAATTGACGACGAAGATTTTGAAAGCGAATCGATCGGGGACGATCGCCAACTCCAACTCTTCACAGACAGGCACGAATTTACCCGCCGATTTGCCTTTTATTTAAACGAAGACCCGCCCCGCGAAAAAATTTTGTATTTTTTCGGCGATGGAGGCAACGGCAAGTCATTGCTGCTAAAACACTTACAGGTTAACTGCTGCAAAAGATTTTCGCCGCAGGTTTGGCAACAACTGCGCGCACTCCCAGAATCACAAGCCGCCGAAGTTGCTAATTTTGTGCGTGAAGCCAAAACTTATACTCCCATACCCGTAGTCAGGCACGATTTCGGATTGATACCGATTAAAGAAGATAAACCGCAAGATAGATTTTACGGCTTGCTGATGCTGCGGCGGAATCTGGCAGAAGCAGCAAATAAATATAAATTTAAGTTTCCAAATTATGATTTTGCTTGCTTTTGGTATTTGCTGAACAAAGGCGAGTCGGACGCAACTCTCGAACAACTTTTCCCCGATGATGTCATGGAATTGTTGACACCTGTAGTTGAAACTTTTGCAGAATTTCCGGTGGTGGCGCAAGCTGTAGCGGTGCTTAAAGGCATAGATAAATTGGGCGGGATTAAGCGGGCGATGAAATTAATTCAAAAGCGTCTCGGTGTCAGCGACGAAAAGGCAGAGGAAATTCGCCGCAAAGATATTGATACTGAGTTAATCGACTGTTTGCCTAAATTGTTTGCAGATGATTTTAATGCGGCAATGGCTGGCAAACACAAACCAGAACGCCTCGTGATGCTGTTCGATACTCACGAGAAATTGTGGGATGAAAAACGCAGTTTTCAGGGAATAAAATTTTGGTATCAAGATGAGTGGTTTCGGCGGTTGCTGAGGGCGCTGGATTGGAAAGCGGGGATTGTAGTTGCGGTGGCGGGGCGAGATTGTCCAGCCACACAACTGCGGTGGCCGAATGCGTCTAAATTTCCAATTCCCGAAGATTATATAGATGCACAATTGGTTGGGCATTTGTTTGCAGCCTATGCTAGGGATTACCTGCACAAAGTAGAGATTGACAAGGCAGATTTGGCTGACGCTGTGATTAGATATGCCAGCCTCAATTCTGATGATAGTTGGGAGAATTTGCAGGTACATCCGTTTTATTTGGGTTTGTGCGCGGATGTGGTGCTGGCAGAAAGAAAGCGGGGCATTGAGTTGCTGTCGTCGGATTTTGCGCGGATTCCGAAGTTGGAAAAGAAGACAGAGGAATTAACGGATCTGTTGCTCAGCTATGTCGATCGCGAAGTGCGATCGGCGGTGCATTCGCTGAGTGCTTGCCGCGCTTTTGATGAGGATTTGTACATAAAATTGGGAGCAGGTTGCCACTTCCAGGCAAGTAGTGCAAATTTTGAGATTTTGACGAGTTTTTCCTTTGTGTGGAAGGAGCCACAGCGGGGTGAAAAGTGGTATCGAATTCACGATTTATTGCGGCGCTTGGATGCGGATAGGGATAACGATAAAACTCGCAGAGCTCATAAAGTTTTAGAGGGCTATTACCGGGAATTGGGGAATGTGGCTGAGGCAATTTATCATGCTAATCGCTTGGATTGGGAGCGGGGTGTAGATGAATGGGAAGAGGTGTTTGAGGAAGCGTCGCGGCTGAGTCGTTACGGGGAATGCGAGTCGCTGCTAGCAGTTAGAAGTGAGTTGTGGATTAAAAGTGATTTTTGGCTGGGCAGAATTTCAAACTCGGAGGGAGATTACTATGCTCACTTGGCTCGATACGCAGAGGCAAAACAGGAATATTTAGAGGCTGTTGCAGCTTACGATTGCGAACTCATATTAACTCCAGACGATGAGGGTACGCTCAACAACAAAGGGAATGCGCTGCGATGTCTAGGTGATTTGCAGGCACAGCTAACTGAGTTTGAGGATGCAAAACAGTCTTACTCTGAGGCGATAGCTGCCTTTGATTCTGCTTTAGTTATTGCACCGGATTATATTACTGCTCTCGGCAACAAAGGGATTGGGCTACAAAGGCTAGGTGAGTTACAGGCACTGCTAACTGAACGTGATCGAGCAGAACTATCTTACTTAGAGGCAATCGTTGCCTACAATTCTGCTTTAGTTATTGCACCGAAGGATTCTCGATGGCTCAACAACAAAGGGAATGCGCTGCAAGGTCTTGGTGAGTTACAGGCACTGATAAAAAAATTTGATCTGGCCAAACTATCTTACAAAGAGGCAATCGCTGCCTACGATTCAGCTTTACAAATTGCACCGGATGATATCGGGGTTCTCAACAAAGGGAATGCACTGCAAAGGCTGGGTGAGTTACAGGCACTACTAAGTGAATTTCCCGATGCCAAACTATCTTACAAAGAGGCAATCGCTGCCTACGATTCAGCTTTACAAATTGCACCGGATGATTCTAGATGGCTCAGCAACAAAGGGGGTGTGTTGGTACAACTCGGTCAGTTACAAGTAGAGGTAAAGGAATTTGATGCTGCCAAACAATCTTACTCTGAGGCAATCGCAACCTGTAAATCTGCTTTACTTATTGCACCTGATTATAATTATGCTCTCAATAACAAAGGGAATGCACTGCGATGTCGGGGTGATTTGCAGGCACAGCTAAGTGAGAGTGAGTTTGAGGCTGCCAAACTATCTTACAAAGAGGCGATCGCTTCCTTTGATTCTGCTTTAGTTATTGCACCGGATTATATTTTGGCTCTCAACAGCAAAGGGCTTGCACTGAAAAGTATGGGTGATTTGCAAGCAAAATTATTTAATCAACAGGAAGCACTCAAAAATTGGCAAGAAGCACTGGAAATGTATAATCGATCTTTAGCCATTGCTCCTAATGACGATTGGGCTCGCCATAGACGCGATGCGCTGCAAGAATCTCTCGATTATTTGGGTGACGATACTGTCAGCAGTTAGCTCGATCGCAAGGAGTAAAAACGCCGCATTAAGGAGGAGGATGTGTCGAGTTAACTTACACCGAAAGTTCACAGGATTTACGCACTCCGACAAAGAAACCGGGTTTTTGGTCGAATCTGCGAATCACAACGAATTATTCAAGGGAAAACCCGGTTTCTGGCTACCCGTGCGTCAGCCCTCAAAGAAACTGCGGGGTAAGTACCGATCGCTATTTTTTGATGATAAAATTGAAAACAGTAGCTAAAGGAAAAATGCCATGTCAGAACAAGACATCGCTAAGATCATTACGATCGAACCGGGTAAGCGAGGTGGTAAACCTTGTATTCGAGGTATGAGAATTACGGTTTATGACGTGTTGGAATATCTCGCTTCTGGGATGACTTATCAAGAAATCCTAGAGGATTTTCCCTATCTCACCCAACAGGATATTTTAGCTTGCTTGAGTTTCGCAGCTAAACGAGAGCAGTTTATGTTAGTTGTTGGGTGATGAAACTACTGTTATTTGACCAAAATCTCTCTCCTCGTCTTGTCAATCTCCTTGCTGATATTTATCCAGATTCCGCTCATGTTGATGCAATTGGATTACCTACCGCACCCGATCGCGAAGTTTGGGAGTATGCTCGTCAGCATGACTATATTGTCGTTACCAAGGATGCGGATTTTAGCGAATTGAGTCTATTGTTGGGGTTTCCTCCGAAGGTAATTTGGATACGGCGCGGAAATTGCTCGACGCGGGATATCGAGAGGCTACTAAGAGAGAACTATGATGTGATCGCAGTTTTAAGTGACACTCCTAATAGCGGTATTATCAGTTTGTTTTAATAAAAACGTTTAAAGAAACCGGGTTTTTGGCCGAATCTACGCATCACAACCAAGAATTATCGAAAAAACCCGGTTTCTGGCCACCTGCGCGTAAGCCCTAAATTTGCTAAAATAGACCCAGAAAATATCAAAATATAAATATGAACGAATCCCAAATACCCCAAATTCCTTGGCTGTTATTAAGCCGAGAAGCGCACAAACTATCAGTTACCGACAGATTAGCTCTAGTCAACGCGATTGTTGAGTCCATCAGACAAGAACTCAGATCCCCCCAACCTCTGCTAGATGATTTTGTGGAACCCACGACTGGGCTAGCAAAAACTGATACATCACCCGCAACAGATGACGAATTTGAAATTAGATTGCGGCGCGATCGTAAAGGTGCGGCAAAGCGACTCAGAGGGCTAGCAAAAACCGATACGCCACCTCCAACAGATGCCGAAGTGGCAGCCATGCTAGAAGAACGTTTGGTGGAGAAATACCTAAAATGAAGGTATTAATAGACACCAACATTATCCTCGATAGTTTGCTAGAACGAGAACCGTTTGTAGAGGATGCTGATGCTTTATTTGAGGCGATCGAAAATGAGCAACTTGAGGGATATGTAACGGCAACAACTTTAACAAATATCTTCTATATTGTCAGAAGGCAAACTCGCAGCCTTGATCGCGCTAGGCAAGCTATTGCTGAAACACTAGCATTAATGAAAGTATCTGCCGTCGATCGCCACGTTTTGGAAATAGCATTTGCATCTAATTTAACCGATTTTGAAGATGCCGTGCAGTTAGCTTGTGCGCTGTCAGATAACTTGGAGGCGATTGTAACCCGCGATGCAGGAGATTTCGCCGGTGCTACTTTACCAATTTTATCACCTAAAGAGTTATTAAAACGTTTGGGGGGATAAGATTAACAGGACTGACACACTCCGACAAAGAAACCGGGTTTTTGGCCGAATCTACGAATCAAAACCAAGAATTATCGAAAAAACCCGGTTTCTGGCCACCCGCGCGTCAGCCTTCAAAGAAACCGGGTTTTTGGTCGAATCTACGAATCAAAACCAAGAATTATCGAAAAAACCCGGTTTTTAGCCACCCGCGCGTCAGCCTTCAAAGAAACCGGGTTTTTGGTCGAATCTACGAATCAAAACCAAGAATTATCGAAAAAACCCGGTTTTTAGCCCCGTGTGTCAGCTCTGAAAATGACTTAACCTAACCCGGAATCAACCAATTATCCCCCTCACTCCTCGCTAACAGCCAAACCAGAAACCACAGGGGCGATCGCATTTAACTTCAACACAGGATGCTCCCCTTCCACCTGTCGGCAATTCCACTCATTTCTAAACAGCAAAACAGGGCGACCCCAAGTATCTTTCACCGTCACCGTATTAAACAGCCGCCCAACTTTTTCCAGCGCCTCCCAACCGCCGTCAACCCAACGAGCTACACTGTAAGGCAACATATCGATCGTCGTTTCCACATTATATTCCGACTGCATTCTGAACTGCACAACTTCAAATTGCAACTGTCCGACAGCCGCCAAAATTGGCTCGCGTTTCGACTCATCAACCGAGTACATAATTTGCACTGCGCCTTCTTCTTGCAACTCAGAAACGCCTTTGCGGAACTGCTTAAACTTAGAAGGATTAGGATTTCTCAAAAAAGCAAAAAGTTCAGGAGAAAAACAGGGAATCCCTTCATATTCCAGTTTTTGGCCGGTGTAAATAGTATCGCCGATCGCAAATACCCCCGGATTGTTCAAACCGATCACGTCGCCCGGATATGCAACCTCGATCGACTCGCGATCCTGAGCAAATAACTTTTGAGGCCTTGACAAACGCACCGTTTTACCACTGCGAGCGTGAGTCACGTTCATGTCCTTTTCAAATTTGCCGGTACAAACCCGAATAAAGGCAACCCGATCGCGGTGTCTTGGGTCCATATTCGCTTGCAATTTAAACACAAACCCGGTAAAGTCTTCATAAGTTGGCGGCAAGTCTCCGGCGCTGCTCTTGCGGGCGATCGGCTTCATAGCGTAATCTAAAAACGCATCTAAAAACAGTTCGACCCCAAAATTGCTCATGGCGCTGCCAAAGAAAACAGGCGTCATTTTTCCAGCCCGAACGGACTCTAAATCGAGTTCAGTTCCCAACTCATCAAGCAGTTCTAACTCTTCTTTGAGCTGATAGTAAAGGTCTTGTTCCAACAAATCTTCAATGCGCGGATCGCCCAATTCGATAACGGTATCAACAGCAGCACGAGAACCGTGTTTAGCCCGCTCGAATAAGTGAATTTTGCGCGCCCTGCGATCGAAAACACCTTTAAAGCGATCGCCCGTACCTATAGGCCAATTTACCGGATAAGTCTGCAACCCCAATTCCTTCTCAATTTCGTCCAACAAATCCAAAGGTTCTCTGCTAGGGCGATCGAGCTTATTAAAGAAAGTAAAAATAGGCAAACTTCGCAGCTTACAAACTTCAAATAACTTCCGAGTTTGCGGTTCCAAACCCTTAGCAGCATCCTCAAGCATCACTGCATTGTCAGCCGCCGCCAGAGTTCGATAAGTATCTTCGCTAAAATCTTGGTGTCCCGGAGTATCGAGCAGATTAATGTGATATTTTTTGTACTCAAACTGCAAAACAGTAGAAGTAATAGAAATTCCCCGCTGCTGTTCCATCGCCATCCAGTCAGACGTAGCGTGTCGCTGGGCCCGCCGCGCTTTCACAGAACCTGCTTCGTGAATTGCACCTCCGTACAGCAGCAGCTTTTCTGTCAAAGTAGTTTTTCCCGCGTCAGGGTGCGAGATAATAGCAAAGTTGCGCCGGCGCTCAACAGCAGTTAGCAGTTCAGTTTCGAGTTCTGTTGTCATTACAAATTAGGTAGGGGAATCATCACCCGATCGCCATTATAGCCTGTGCTACAGTTGTCATTAAAGGTAAAATTATCACTAAAGTCAAGGAAAGAAAACTAATATGTACGATTCCGACAAGCGGAAGCTGCTATCACTGGTGTGCCACGGGGCGATTTTTTTCAGCACGTTACTGTTCTCGATCGGAGCGCCGATCGCTGTATTGTTAGTATCAGATGACCCCGTTGTCAAAGAAAATGCCACAGAAGCAATCAATTTTCACCTTAATGTATGGGTGTACAGCACAGTGATTGTGGTGTTAACTGTCGTCACTTTCGGTCTTGCTGGCTTTATCCTAGTGCCCCTAGGTTATCTGCTACACTGGGGACTGACAATAATGGCTATCCTCCACGTTTTGCAAACTCCTAACCAACCATACCGCTACCCTTTTATTTTCCGAATAGTTTAGACAGAAAATCGCGCTTCACCATCGATTTCAATAACCCGATTTCTTTAAGCAGAAACCGGGTTTTTAATTGTTTTCTAACTCACATTCGTTACCCCCAACTGGCAAATACACTGCTTAATATTATGTCCGGTCGATTACCCCTAATACCGTAGGGGTTCCCCTCACGAAAAATATCTTCCAATAATTGACAATCTCAAAAACCCGCCCTTTAAATCGCTCGATCGGACATGATATAAGTGATAAAGAGGGTTGATTATCGGAGACAAGATTCAGTAAAAAAACTTAAAAATTTGTGAAGCTAAGCATCATCTAGTTGGAATTCCAGAAAATTGACCTAACATCATGAGTGAAATCTTGTTAATCCATAAAAAATCAAAAATCAGAGTACAATCAACTATTAATTATGGTGTTTTCGCCCTGTTGCAGGGCTGCTGTGAACGCTAAGTTGAGCTTCCATTGATGTCGGTTCCCACACTATGCTACCGCCTTTGGGTTATTTCGCAGAGTTAGGGCGGATGTTCGATCGCTCCGAACCCTCGTTTTTGCTTTAGCTGTGCTATTTTTGCATCTGGCGATCGTTCTATTGGAATGTTCCACCAATTCTATCTCTACCAGATGTCTTAAAACTTAATACAATATTTTTCCAATAAAAATCCCGCTCTTGTGGAACGGGAAAGCCATCAGGGTGCATCTATATATATGTCAGTATAACTCATAGGGGGTCTAACCCCTCGTAGCTTTATCGAATCTTTACAATCACAAAATTTTTGTAAAGATTGAGGTTTTTATTTGACTGATCAGCGGTTTTATGAAATTAAAATGGAAAATGCTGACATTTATAAAATCCAGTGAGTTTCCTCTGAATAATCAAAACTTTAAGCTCCTTTACCATGCTTCGGCAAATGGTGGAGCAAATACCATAAGATGGCTACATTTGTGATAAATACCGCTAAGGATCGCGAATTAAATAACTTACAATTTTAATTGTTATTGTGGGATGGGCGTCCCGCCCGTCCTTTTTGGACGGGCGGGACGCCCATCCCACTTTCAAGAGTGGAAGTTATTTAATTCTCATTCCTAACCTTGAGGATAACGTTGTGCTAAGAAAGAGATAGCAGCAGCCCGATCGCCCAAATAGCCATCCAACTTCGCCGCCAGCAAATCATCCAACATTCGTTTAAACCCAGGCCCCGGCTTATAACCCAAAGCCTTCAAATCGTTGCCATTTAAAGGCGGCTCAACATTCGCCCATTTGGTCAGATATTCCCAAATTTGGCGGCGTGCACTTCGCGGACTTTGTAGGGCGATCGCAATTAACACCGGCAATTCATAATTCCTTAACAGCAACACCAACTGACTCGGCAACTCGCACTTAGGCAAATTCTCCGCTAACTGCTTCTTTCCGGCTTCCAAAACTTCCAACCGCTTAATGCTGTCAGCAGGTAACTGAAGATTTGCAGCCACCTTGCCGCGATATTCCGGTGCTACATAAGCTATCAAAACTTCCAGCCGCATCTGCCAATCGGGAATATTGATAATGGGGAATGGGGAATGGGGAATTGGGGATTGAGCCTTGAGAGTAGTTGCTTTTTCTTTTTCTTCCTTCTTCCCTATTCCCTCTTCCTTCTTCCCTCTGACTCGTGACTCACCATCAATCATTAATCCGTGTATCCGTGTCAAAATCCGTGTCGTGCCTTCCTTCTTCCTTCTTCCTTGCAAACACCGATCGAGCAAACGCAGTTGCCGCCACAACTCCCGATCCAACTCCAAACTAGGATGAATGCAGCGCAAAGCCTGCAAATCTCCCAGCATTTGCAAAGCAACTTTCCAGTAAGGAGCTTGCAAAATGTATTTCAATTCGCTTTTGAGCCGAGTTTCCAAAGCCGGAGCTCGGCCGTTTTCCCCCTGAATTCGGTAATAAATCCCGCTGGCCAAAGCATTGCGGATGTATCCTTCCGTCTGCGGCTCAATTTCAAATCCCAACCGCACCGCAAACCGCACCGCGCGATAAATTCGCGTCGGATCTTCGATAAAACTATTGGCGTGCAAAACTCGAATTTGCTTCGATTCCAAGTCCAGCAAACCGCAAAAAAAATCTAACAATTCGCCACTGCGAGGAACACCCAACCGCACAGCCAGCGCATTAATTGTAAAATCCCTGCGGTACAAATCTTGGCGAATTGAACTTGCTTCAACTTCAGGATTTGCAGCCGGATAAGGGTAAAATTCAGTGCGAGCCGTAGCGATATCCACCCACAGCGAGCCGAAAGCAGAGTCTTTGTGCCACAAAAGCGCGGCGGTTTGAAATTGACCGTGAACGTCCAAACGCGATTCGGGGTAAAGTTTTTGCAGCGATGAAGCTAACTCGACACCAGCACCGGAATCGTCGGAACCGCATTTTCCATCCACAACCAAATCGATATCTGTTAGCGCCAGTGTATCATCCGTGGCTAAGAGTAAATCCCGGACTGCTCCACCCACAATATAAAGTTGCCAGCCGCGGTTTTGGGCAATATTGGCGGCGATCGACAATAATTGCCATAATTCGGGACTGATGCGCGATCGCAACAACTGCTCAACCGATTCGGACACGGCACAATAAGAGAATTCTGCATTACTTCCCCTGTCTCGCGCTTTTTGCTGGTGCAATTCCCGCAACACATCAGTCCGAGTCACAATTCCCACCAGTTGACCGTTTTCCAATACTGGCAAGCGCCCGATATCGTATGTCACCATTAAAGATTCAATTTCTGGCAGCAAGGTATCTGGGGCGATCGTTTTTAACTGCGGACTCATGTAACCCTTCACCGGGGCGTGGCTGAAACCGTGGTGCAGGGCAATGTCAATGTCGCGGCGCGAGATAATGCCGGCAAGTCGATCGCCCGCATCGACCACAGAAAGCCCCGAATGTCCGTAACGTAGGAGGATACGGTGAGCTTCCCCCACCGAAGTTTCCGGGCGAATACTCCGCACTGGAGACGACATTAATTCGCGGGCGGTCGGAGGGTGGGGAATTTGAGCTTTGAGTTCGTCAGCTAACTGATTTAAAGTCAGCAGGGGGTCAACATCGCGGGTGGCGAGGGAAGCGGCACGGGCGTGGCCTCCGCCGCCGAACGGTTTGAACAATTCGCTGAGGTTTGTTCCTTCGATGCGCGATCGACCGATAATAGTTAATCGATTGGAAACTGGCGATTCTGAAGCGATGTTGCGGTTGTTTTCGTTTTCGCTAAATTTATAAACATTACCTAAAAGCAGAGCATCGGTTTCAGTTAAATCGAGCAAGCGAGAAGCCAGCGAAGAAAGTCCCGGAACGTAAGCTTCAGTAGACAGCAGCACCCAGGCTATGCTGTAACCGTGCAAAATTTCCGATCGCAAATTATTCAGCGCTTCTCTCAGCAAATCTTGCAATTGAGGAGACAAACCGGGTTCTACATATTCAGCGATGACCCCCAAACTCGCTCCCTGTTCCATCAACCAGGCCAAAGCTATGGCATCTCGCGCAGTTGCGCCCTCAAAGGTAAGGGAACCTGTATCGACGTGGATGCCGAGGGCCATTACTGTTGCTTCCGAAGGCAGAAGGCGGAAGGGTATGTCGCTGTTTTCTGCTTGATTTTTGAGCTTTTCGACAATTAATGTTGTGGTGGCTCCGACTGCTTCGATTTGGCTAACAGTAGCCCGGATGTCTGAAGGCGCCTCCTTGTGGTGGTCGAAAACAGCAATTTCGTTGAGGTGTGGTAAATCCAGCCACTCGGCGGCTTTTCCCAAACGATCGCGCCCGGAGGCATCAACTATAGTAATCGATCTAATTTGTTGCGGATTGACCGATCGGCGTTCAATCAGTGGGTACTCGTCGCGGTGTAGCGCCAAAAAATCCCGCACTGTCGGGTGACACCCGCCCGTCAATACGATCCTGCTACCGGGGCGCAGCACGCAAAGTCCCACCGCCGCCCCCAAGGCGTCAAAATCTGCTGTTGTGTGGCACAAAACTAAGTCCATAGCCGAAAATCCCGCATCTCTAACTCAAACAGTAGCAATTTCTCGCCCTCTGAAACCGGATGTGTTGATCGGGCTTTAACTTAACCTTTCCAGTTTTCTGTCGTGTAGCGAACAATGATAAAATTGATCGAAATCTCACAAGCCGCTGACGCCTGTTCGCGCAACGCCCGAATTTGCACGGGTTCTTTCCTATCAATCAACCGACAATTTCTCGATCGACTATCGGGAAACTGTCAAAAACTAGAATTTGGAAGATTTTTTTCGGTTCTGGGAAACTATTTCTGATCAACGCACGGTTATATCGAAAGGAGAAAAGATGTTATCAATTCTGTTTCAAGTGGTTTTACTGGGTCTGGTACTGCTGTCTTTTGTGATGGTCGTTGGCGTGCCAGTTGCTTATGCCTCTCCCCAAAACTGGAATCAGTCTAAATCCCTGATTTATGTCGGATCTGGTCTCTGGTTTTTGCTGGTTATTGCAGTGGGTGTATTGAACTTTTTAGTCGTTTAATTTCACCCAAGTCTATCCAATCAAGAAGGTAAAAGATAGAAGGATGAAGGCATTCACCAGCGATTGAAAGGCATTCGGCAGAAGCTAGGAATTTTCCAGACCTCGCGACACTGTATGTTTTTGCACTTGAGATTCAGATGAGATGCTGCTGCTTTCTGACTTTTGCCTTCTCACAAACAAAACTCTAAAACCTAAAATCTAAAATCTAAAGTAGAACACTATGACTGTTTTCGAGGGAACTTTTACTCACACCGAATCTTTGCGATTTGCTATTGTCATCGGTCGTTTTAACGATTTGGTGGTTAACAAACTTTTGGAGGGATGTCAAGATTGTTTGAAACGCCACGGGGTTGATATTAATCCTCATGGCTCTCAGGTGGACTTTTTTTGGGTGCCGGGAAGTTTTGAGATTCCTTTGGTGGCGCGCCAAGCTGCTCTTTCCCACCGCTACGATGCCGTAATTTGTCTGGGTGCGGTAATTCGGGGCCAAACTCCTCATTTCGATTTTGTGGCTGGTGAGGTTGCTAAGGGAATTGCTGCTGCTGCTTTTCAGACAGGGGTGCCGGTGATTTTTGGGGTGGTGACGACAGACACGATGCAGCAAGCTTTGGAAAGGGCTGGAATTAAAAGCAATTTGGGCTGGAATTATGCGATGAGTGCTTTGGAAATGGGTACTTTGATGCGCCAAGTTAAGGGTTTGGGAACACACTCTTACGATCATCGATTAGCTACAGGATCTGCTGCTCAAGTGCTTTCGGGTGAAGCAAATCTGTCGCTCGCCCCCGATGTATCGTCGGATCAAATCCCCTCTTAAATTGGGCTAGCAGTATTTTTAAGCTCAAAAAACATCAAGATTTGCATCGGGAAAAATCTTAAGACTCTTGTGGGGTGGTAATTATACCCGCCCCCAAGGTAAAAATTCCACTATTGGCCGATCGACAAATTAGACCAATATCTTGCCAATTGGAAATGGGTACTTTGATGCCTCAAGTTCATGCTTTGGGCCCACATGCTGACGATCGATTACTTGCGTCTGCTGCTGTTCAAGTGCTGTCGGGCGATCGGGCTTGATTTATGTTCCCAGGAAATTTCGTAATCTAAAATCCGGGTTCATTATTCCCTTTATTAACTAGGCATTAATCGGCTGATTGGATATTTAATTTGGTTGATAATCAACTGGAAATACACAGCGAACCAGATCAAAAAAGATAAAGTGATTTCAACGATCGATCGCAACGAGTCGTTTTAATAGATGAGGCTGCTGTAATTTCGGGTTTTCCCGATTTGTCTCTGGATAATATGATATTAAAAAAAAAATATCAAATTTTACTGAATCTGGTTGCATAAAGATGAGAAATTCGTTATGTTGAATTTTGTGTAAGCATTGAGGCGGTCTCAAATCAATCCTCAAAAAGCTTTAAGTATAAATACTCGCTAAGCAGTATTTAACCTAGTCTTAACAAACAACTCTGAAAGTAAATTTTTAGGTGGATTGTTAAGTTCATATTAAATGACAATTTGTCAAGTTAATGCCTAGGAAGTTTGCCAGCAAAAGGATGGAGAGTTTTGAAGATCGCCCAGATACTTACAGTTACTGATCAACATGAAAGTGCAAAAATCTTATGGGTGACATTCAAGCTACGTTTACATCTACCGATAGAGCTTTTCAAATTGAGGGGTACGAAAAAATAGATTTCAGCTTGCTCTACGTAGATGGTGCTTTCAAGCTGGAGAATCCTGAGATTGCGGATAGTTACCGCCAATTTGGTCGCTGTTTAATGGTTGTAGATGAAACAGTCTATGGTCTTTATGGTGCACAGATGCAGGATTATTTCAAGCATCACGAGATAGATTTAACAGTCTTTCCAGTTAATATCAAGGAACCTGATAAGACATTAAAAACTTTTGAAAGCATCATAGATGCCTTCGTTGATTTCGGACTCGTGCGGAAGGAGCCTGTTTTGGTAGTCGGTGGTGGATTGACGACAGACGTAGCTGGTTTTGCCTGCTCATCCTATCGCCGTCGGACTAACTACATTCGCGTACCGACAACCTTAATTGGGCTAATTGATGCCAGTGTGGCAATCAAAGTAGCTGTGAACCACGGTAAGCTGAAAAACCGCCTCGGCGCTTACCACGCTTCGCAGAAAGTAATTTTAGATTTCTCCTTTCTGAAAACTCTGCCGATCGACCAAATACGAAACGGAATGGCAGAGTTAATTAAGATCGCCGTAGTAGGCAACAAAGAAATCTTCGAGTTGTTAGAAAACTACGGCGAAGCATTGCTGCACAGCCATTTTGGTTATTTAGACGGCACATCTGAACTGCGCGAAGTGGCCCATCGCTTAACCTACAACGCGATTCAGTCGATGCTGGCCTTAGAAGTACCAAACCTCCACGAGCTAGATTTGGATCGGGTGATTGCCTATGGTCACACTTGGAGTCCGACGCTGGAACTAACACCGGAAATTCCAATGTTCCACGGCCATAGTGTCGCTATCGATATGGCTTTTTCGGCGACTATTGCTGGGCAGCGGGGCTACATTTCGATCGCCGATCGCGATCGCATCTTAAGATTAATGAGCCGCCTCGGACTAGCGATAGACAGCCCTTATCTGACATCAGAACTGCTCTGGAAAGCCACAACATCGATCAGTCGTACCCGTGATGGCCTTCAGCGTGCAGCAGCTCCATGCCCCATTGGTGACTGCTTTTTCATGAATGATTTGACTCGAACTGAGTTGGATGAAGCCCTAGCGGTGCATCGAGAAATCTGTCAGGGCTACCCGCGTCATGGCGATGGCGAGGATATGTATGTGGTATTGCAGAAAGTTGCAACTCGTTCCACAGCCGGGGTATAAAGATGAGACCCGTTACCCCAGTCGGGATTTTAGCCTCTTTACTCGAAAGTCTCGCCTCGCAAGTAGAAAAAATCGATAATCTTGATCGAGCTTTCAAGGCCCAATTACAACAAGCCTACGAACTAGCCAATGGTCTCGATCCGTACCTGAATCTTTGTACCACGCCGGAATCTCCCGCCTTAGCCACGTTAGTAAAGCGCACCCAATCAGAAGATTGGAGTAAGCGATTCTCTGACGGCGAGACAGTGCGCCACTTGGAACAGGAAATGCTTTCGGGCCATGTGGAAGGCCAAATGCTGAAGTTTCTCGTCCATCTCACCAAAGCACAGCGCGTACTGGAAATAGGGATGTTTACCGGGTACTCAGCACTAGCGATGGCCGAAGCCCTGCCAGTGGATGGAGTGGTGGTAGCCTGCGAAGTAGATGCTTACGTCGCTGAATTTGCCCAGAAGTGTTTTCACGAATCTACTGCCGGTCACAAAATCTCAGTGAAGGTAGCACCGGCTCTAGAAACCATGAAACAATTGGCTGCTAATGGAGAAGTGTTCGATTTGGTATTTATCGATGCTGATAAAGCTGGATACATAGACTATCTCGATTTACTCCTAACTACCGGGCTGTTGGCTCCCAATGGCTTGATATGTGCAGACAATACTCTGATGCAGGGACAGCCATATTTGTCGGGTACTGCTACTGATAACGGAGTTGCGATCGCCAAATTTAACCAGGCTCTAGTTGACGATCCGCGCGTAGAGCAAGTGTTACTGCCGCTGAGAGATGGATTGACCTTAATTCGGCGCGTTTAGAGCGTGTTTTCTGGCCCAGGAGATCCCCCCTAGCCCCCTTAATAAGGGGGGGACAAGAGCATTCTCAAAGTCAACCCGTACTCCCCTTAATAAGGGAGAAATTGCTCAAAGTCCCCCTTATTAAGGGGGATTTAGGGGGATCTAATCTGTGGCGATAGTCTGTTGATTTGGTATTAGGAAATTTTTTACTGTTATGCCCAAAAATTATTATGAAAACAGTTTCTGTGGCAGCGATGCCATCTGAACAGGAAAAAAACACTGGGAATAGGCGCTTCCCGACAGCAGTTAAAACCATAGCAACCTTAATTTTGCTGCTATTGGTACTGCCCCTGAATATCGCTTTAACTGCGATCGCCCTACTGAGATCCATCATCATCAAACCGTTTCAGTCTAGAACGATCGCCGACTCTCCCCAAACGATTTTGATTAGCGGCGGCAAGATGACCAAAGCATTACAGCTAGCCCGATCGTTCCATAATGCCGGTCATCGGGTAATTTTGGTAGAAACCGAGAAATACTGGCTGACAGGTCATCGTTACTCTTGGGCAGTCGATCGCTTTTACACAGTACCAAATCCGCAGACAGAGGAATATCCCCAAGCACTCTTAAAAATTGTCCAACAAGAGAAAGTTAATGTTTACGTTCCCGTTTGTAGTCCAGTCGCCAGTTACTACGATGCCGAAGTCAAAAGGGTACTTTCTGGACACTGTACGGTAATGCACGTAGATGTCGAAACTCTGCAACGATTGGATGATAAATATGATTTTGCAAAAGCCGCGGCAGCATTGGGGCTGCGAGTTCCGAAGTCTTATCGCATTACTAATCCGCAGCAAGTAATCGATTTTGATTTTAGTGATGCACAGCGTCCATATATTATCAAAAGTATTCCCTACGATTCTGTCCGCAGGTTAAACTTAACTAAATTACCCTGCGAAACCCCAGCAGAAACAGCCACTTTTGTCAACTCATTACCAATTTCCGAGAGTAAACCTTGGATTATGCAAGAGTATATTCCAGGGCAAGAATTCTGCACTCACAGTACAATTCGTGATGGTCATCTTCAGTTGCATTGTTGCTGTGAATCGTCGGCGTTTCAGGTGAATTACCAGAATGTCGATCGCCCGGATATCGAAAATTGGATTCGTCAGTTTGCCAAGAGTCTCAATCTGACTGGACAAGTTTCCTTTGATTTCATTCAGGCGGCGGATGATGGAGAGATTTACGCGATCGAATGCAACCCCCGCACCCATTCAGCCATCACGATGTTTTACAACCATCCTGATGTGGCAAAAGCTTATTTGGAGCTCGACCCTTTACCACAGACTGTGCAGCCTTTGGCATCTAGTCGCCCGACTTACTGGATTTACCATGAAATTTGGCGATTGGTGACTCATTTGTGGTCGCCGAAGCTCGTTTCTGAGCGGTTACAAATTATCGCCCAAGGCAAAGATGCCATCTTTGAGTGGGACGATCCGCTGCCGTTTTTGATGGTGCATCATTGGCAAATTCCCTTGTTGTTATGGGGAAATTTGCAGAAGCCGAAAGAGTGGATTCGGATTGATTTTAATATTGGCAAGCTTGTGGAAATAGGGGGAGATTGAGTATGTCAGTATTGCGGGTTTTGCATTTAGTCGGCTCGGCAGTTAGCGATTTTTTCTGTAATTTATCGCGCCTTTATGCAGAAGATTGTCTGAAAAATACGGCTAATCCAGCACTCTATGAATTTCATATAGCCTATATTTCTCCCGATCGCCAATGGCGTTTTCCTACATCTCTCGATCAAGGTGCGATAGCAGCCGCTAATCCCATGTCTCTAGCGGGCGCTGTACAGGTGCTGACACAGCTAAAGATTGACGTAATGGTACCGCAGATGTTTTGCATCCCCGGCATGACTCAATACCGCAGCTTGTTCGATATGCTGAGTATTCCTTATGTGGGTAATCCAACAGAGTTGATGGCGCTGGCTGCTGACAAAGCCAAGACTAGGGCAGTAGTAGCAGCCGCTGGGGTAAGTGTACCGTTGGGAGAAGTTGTCCGCGCAGGCGATCGACTTTCGATTGATTTGCCGGTGGTGCTCAAGCCACTGAATGCGGATAATTCTCTGGGAGTTGCTTTAGTTAAAAATGCTGCTGACTATGATGGGGCTTTGGAGACAGCATTGACTCATTCCGAGGAAGTGCTAGTAGAAAAATTCATTGAATTGGGTAGAGAAGTTCGCTGTGGGATTATTGTCCAAGCTGGCGAGCTAGTCTGTTTGCCGCTGGAAGAGTATGCTTTAGATGCTGATACGAAGCCGATTCGGAGTTATGCCGATAAGCTCAAACAAAATGACGATGGCAACTTGAGCTTGACTTCTAAGGATAGTACCAAGTCGTGGATAGTTGACACCAGCGATCCGATTACGGAGAGAGTTTGGGCCCAGGCCAGAAAATGCCACATCGCTTTGGGCTGTCGCCACTACAGTTTATTTGATTTTCGCATCGATCCCGATGGACAACCTTGGTTCTTGGAAGCGGGGCTGTACTGTTCTTTTGCCCAAAAAAGTGTGCTTTCGACTATGGTCAAAGCATCAGGAATTTCTCTGGATACTTTTTTTGATAGTATGCTGCAAAATGCCTTACAAGGCTATTAGGCTTTTCCAATAACTTACGCACGAATAGTCAGAAACCGGGTTTTTTGGTGTTTCTGCCGACCCTAACGCGTCTTCTGGGCAAAAACCCGGTTTCTCTGGTTTTGATGCGTAAGTCCCGGAGCAATTTCACCTAAACATTGCAGATTATCAAATTGTGTGATATCATAAAACGTTCTTAGAAATAGCGCAACACTAACTATTACTGCATGGCAACGAAGCCAACGATCGCATTTACTCACCTCGGCTGCGAAAAAAATCGCATCGATACCGAACACATGATTGGCTTGCTGGCTCAAGCGGGCTATCAAGTCGATTCTAATGAAGAATTAGCCGATTATGTTGTAGTCAATACTTGTAGTTTTATCCAAGCTGCGCGAGAAGAGTCGGTCCGCACCTTGGTAGAATTGGCAGAAGCTAATAAAAAAGTAGTCATCACTGGCTGCATGGCACAGCATTTTCAGCAGGAATTGCTGGACGAATTGCCAGAAGCAGTCGCAATTGTCGGCACTGGCGACTATCACAAAATAGTCAATGTTATGCAGCAGGTGGAAAAGGGCGATCGAGTTTCCCTCGTCTCTAGTGAACCTACTTACATCGCTGACGAAACTACTCCCCGCTACCGCACGACATCGGAAGGTGTCGCGTATCTGCGTATAGCAGAAGGCTGTGACTATCGCTGTGCATTTTGCATTATCCCGCACTTGCGCGGAAATCAAAGGTCGCGGACGATCGAGTCTATCGTCGCCGAAGCTAAGCAATTAGCCTCGGAAGGGGTAAAGGAAATTATCTTAATTTCTCAAATTACCACCAACTACGGCAAAGATATTTATGGCGAACCGAAACTAGCCGAACTACTGCGCGCTTTGGGTGAAGTAGATGTACCTTGGATTCGGATGCACTACGCCTATCCTACAGGTTTGACTCCGCAAGTTGTCGCAGCCATCCGCGAAACGCCCAACGTTTTGCCGTATTTGGATTTACCCCTGCAACACTCGCACCCGGAAATTCTGCGGGCGATGAATCGGCCTTTTCAAGCTGGGATCAATGATGCCATAGTCGATCGGCTCAAAGCAGCACTTCCCGGCGCCGTGATGCGGACAACTTTTATTGTTGGCTTCCCCGGCGAAACAGACGAACACGCATCACACTTGCTGGAATTTGTCAAGCGCCACGAATTCGATCACGTAGGAGTTTTTGTATTTTCGCCAGAAGAAGGAACCCCAGCCTTCAGCTTGCCCCAGCAAATACCTGCAGAAATAATGGAAATGCGGCGCAATTCGGTAATGGCGGCACAACAACCTATATCATTGAAGAAGAATCAAGAGTCTGTCGGTCAGGTAGTTGATGTCCTGATAGAACAAGAACAACCAGAGACAGGTGAGTTGATTGGTAGATCCGCTCGGTTTTCCCCAGAAGTAGATGGACTCGTCTATGTGACAGGAGAAGCGCGACTGGGATCGATCGTATCTGTGAAAATTACTGGTGCAGATGTCTACGACCTCTACGGTCAAGTCGATTTTAGATTTTAGATTTTAGATTTTAGATTGACTGCACAGACTCATCTGGGAGCTCGATCTTTTGTCTAAAATTGTGGGATCGACCCTCATGAGTTGACGTGGCACTGTATCCGGTGCTGGGCGGGGTCAAGTGTAAGTGTTGCTGGAACTGTCGCCTGAGACGGTGTGGCGAACAAAAACCAGACACCGGCCAAAAATGATTAGCGGATTGTGCAGCAAAAGTAACGGTTTGTACAATATTGTGCAAAGATATCTAGCAAAGGGGTTATAAACCTTTATTAGCCTCTGGCTGCAATCGACGCTCCCCCTCGGGGTGCGGTTATCTCTACAGAACGATCGGAAAATTTTAACGAATTTAATGTTTTGTTTCTGAATGTAAAGAGTTATGATAGTAACAAGCCAGAAATAAGCGGGGAGAATTTGAGATTGCTTCGCCGTCCGCCCTACACCACAACGGTATCCCGAAAGAGTGTTGAGATGGATAGGCGGTAACGGTCGCTGCATCCCCTGCTCAATCCCGCAGGCGACGGATTGCGGGATAGCGCCTGAACCAACAAACCTATTACTACTATGTTGTAGTGAAGTGGGGCTGGCATGATCCTCACTATAAAATGCCTAAGAGGGAAAGCTTGCAAGTACCTCAAAGGAAGTCCAATGTCCTGTTTTAAGAATGTTGGAAGCCTATAACCCGACCCCTGGCGGTTGGTATCGGTGATGTCACAAAATCAAAGACGGCTGTCGAATTGGTAAATTTAGTCACCATCGACGGAGCTGCCCTATACTCGATTGCTATTTAAGAAGGTGCGCGCAGGCGCAGCACCATAAAGAACTCTTATGAGTTCCTGCCGCCGAGCAGAAATCCGCATCCGAGTTGGGCAACTTAGAAGGCTAAGACTCGTTATTAGGAGCATTAATGAATTTATTGTTTGAAGGCTTAGGTCTTTCGGAAGAACTCGTTCTCCATCTGGAAACACTAGGCTTTACAGAACCTACTCCCATCCAAGTACAAGCAATTCCGCACCTGTTAGCAGGTCGCGACGTTGTGGGTCAAGCCCAAACAGGGACAGGCAAAACGGCAGCATTCTCGTTGCCCATCTTGGAGCGGATTGATTTAGATGTGACTGCGGTGCAAGCACTGGTGCTGACGCCGACTCGCGAATTGGCGATGCAAGTAACTGAAGCCATCCGTGATTTGAGCGGCATCAGCAGCGACGGCCCGGTAAAAGTGGGTCGCTCTCTGCAAGTTCTGACAGTGTACGGTGGTCAATCGATCGATCGTCAAATGCAGCGTTTGAAGCGCGGCGTTCACGTCGTTGTCGGTACACCGGGACGCATATTGGATATGCTGAGCCGCGGCAGCCTGAAACTAGACAAGGTAAAATGGCTGGTTTTGGATGAAGCTGACGAAATGCTGAGCATGGGCTTTATCCAAGATGTGGAAAAAATCTTGGATGCTGCACCAAAAGAACGTCAAACGGCATTTTTCTCGGCGACGATGGAAGCTTCCATTCGGAAATTGGTGGCGCGGCATTTGCGTAACCCCGTCAACGTCACCGTAGAACAGCCCAAAGCAACGCCAAAGCGCATCAGCCAAGGCGTGTACATGATTCCCCGCGGCTGGTCGAAGGCAAGAGCCCTACAGCCAATTTTAGAAATGGAAGACCCGGAATCTGCACTAATTTTTGTGCGGACTCGGCAGTCGGCGGCAGAACTCACCAGCCAACTGCAAGCAGCAGGTCACAGCGTTGACGAGTATCACGGTAATTTGAATCAGGCACAGCGGGAACGTTTGTTGCATCGGTTCCGCCAATGTCAGGTGCGCTGGGTAGTGGCGACTGATATTGCGGCACGGGGTTTGGACGTGGATCACTTGACTCACGTGATTAACTACGATTTGCCCGACAGTGTGGAAAGCTACGTTCACCGGATCGGACGCACGGGCCGGGCTGGTCGCGAAGGAACGGCGATTACGCTGATTCAACCGGTCGATCGCCGCAAACTGCGCTTGATTGAACGCCACGTGCGATCGAGCTTGACGGTGCGAAACATTCCCACACGGGCGCAAATTGAAGCACGTCAGTTGGAAAAGATGCAGGGTAAAGTTCGTGAAGCTTTGGCTGGCGAACGGATGGCATCTTTCTTGCCTCTGGTGTCTCAGTTATCCGAGGAGTACGACTCCCACGCGATCGCCGCTGCTGCTTTGCAAATGGCTTTCGATCAAAGCCGTCCTGCTTGGATGGGCGCGGATTACGCTCAACAAGAAGATCCCCCGATTGGTGGAGAAAACAGCGTCAAGCCTATCTTGATCAAAAAGCGGGCTAAGACTGGTGAGACGACTTTTTCTGGAGCACCGAGTGCTCCTGTTCCCCAGAACCGCTAATTGGTAGGGTGCACAATGTGCACCTTATTTAGAACTTTTGTAGAGATGCGAGCGATCGCACCTCTACTTTTTTTTATGGGTGTGAGACTCTATGGGGAATAAAAATCACAAAAAAGCTCTTCGTTCGTTGAACAAGCGGATTGCAGAACATGAAGAAAAGATTAGACTGGAATATGAGAAGGATTTTCCCGATGAAGGCTTAATCCGGCATTGGGAAAGTGAAATTCGAGCTTTTGAGAAAGGAATTCAGCAAGCTTTAAAAAGATTGGGTAAATAAAGATGCAAGTTAGCGATCGGACAATTTCTGTAACTAATTCTACACTGAGAACGTTAATTGATGAATTGGGTACTGAGTGTCAAAATGTGATTACTTTAATCCACCAGCTTCAGTTACCTGATTTGAGCGATCGACAAAAAGCTGAAATTCTAGCAGAGTTCCTGAGTGCTGCAATCCATCTCAACGTTCACTGCGGAGAGGATTTTCAGACGCTAATTGCTGAGGAAATGACACAATTGTCGGATGATGATGAAGAGGATTAAGGAGACGCGGGCGATTCCCTACGGGATAGCTACGCTTCACGCACATTAGGAAAAAGCCCTCCAGTCAACTCACCGAAGAGCTAAAAAACCTCATAAATAAGGACTAAAATCCTTACTACAAAATTGTGAACTGTGACTTTTGTACTCTTGTCTAATATTTCAGTTTAGCTGCGTGCTCACAAGAATTTTTTGTACGCGATCGCCCTTAATTTCCACAATCAAATTAGAAGCCTTTTGGTCATTGCTGTAAGTCAACCGAGTCACTCCCCCCTGCACTGATTGCGACCCATAACCATAAGTTTCAACAATTTTTTGCCTAGTATCTCCTACCTTCACACCATCTATTGTCAGAAACTTGGGATTGGTAGTAGAAATTAAATAAACTTTGCCCTCCCATGCTGCTACCGTCAATCCTGAGTAGGTTAGCGTGCGAATCTTGCCGCCGATGCCAGGCCCAGCAGGTTTAGTTTCGTCGCGCTGTGGTTTTCCCAACTTACGTTTTGCCTCTTCTACAGACATCGCCAAGCGAACGCCGCCAATCCCCAGGCGCGAATAGTTCAGCGCCGCCGGCTTTTGTGTCGCGCTGAGCATTCTTTCTAGAGTCGCAACAGTTTGATTCATAGCGGGAACAGGGCGAACTAAAGCAGCAAATCCTAAGCTCGAAATTGCAAGATTCATCATGATGCCAGCGACGGCTGTTGTCACAAACATTTTTACCATTTTTTTATAGCTTTATTTGGCAATGTATTCGCGCGATCGCCCGCTCGATCCGGATTGATACTAATAGGACTTACACAAAGACTCTGGGACGCACGGCGATCCTCTGAAACCGAATTTTTTTACCCAAACTACACAAAGAAACCCGGTTTTTACCAGAAATCTTAGGTTTAACAGTGAGGTATTCAGGAAGAAACCCGGTTTCTAGCGCAACCTAGGTAAATCCTGACTAATATTTTTTAACTTGTGAAAACCACCAATTTCGGGCGAACCGAATTTGCTCCCGCACAAGCTTGCGTCCGCCTGCGAGGACTAAAAGAAAGAATAAAGCAGGTAAATCAAGGGAAATTGCTGTGATATCCTAACAAAAGCCATATCTGCATAAAATAAGTAATTTAGATGACCGCAACAGATTCTGCTAAGCACCAAAAATCCAAAGCCCTCAAACCGGGTAGCCGCCGCCCCGCTAAAGAACTGTGCAGCGAGTGCGGTTTGTGCGATACATATTACATCCATTATGTCAAGGAATCTTGTGCTTTCTTAACACAACATATTGCAGAACTGGAAGCAGAGATTCACGGGCGATCGCGAAATCTCGACAATCCCGACGATTGGTATTTCGGAGTCAGTCAAAACATGATGGCGGCTCGGAAAAAAGAGCCGATCGAGGGCGCTCAGTGGACGGGAATCGTCAGCACAATTGCCATTGAAATGCTCGAAAAAGGAATTGTAGAAGGCGTTGTTTGCGTCCAAAATACTAAGGAAGACCGCTTTCAACCGATGCCGATTATTGCGAGAAATCGCGAAGAAATTCTGGCAGCAAAAGTCAACAAACCAACTCTCTCTCCCAATCTTTCAGTATTAGAACAAATCGAAAAATCGGGGATGAAGCGGCTGTTAGTAATTGGCGTCGGCTGTCAAATTCAAGCTTTGCGAACAGTCGAGAAAAAACTCGGTTTAGAAAAGCTCTACGTTTTGGGAACTCCCTGCGTCGATAATGTCAGCCGCGCAGGCTTGCAGAAATTCCTAGACACGACTAGCCGTTCTCCCGAAACAGTTGTATCTTACGAGTTTATGCAAGACTTTAACGTTCACTTCAAACACGAAGATGGTTCGGAAGAAAAAGTGCCGTTTTTTGGATTGAATACTAAGGAATTGAAAGATGTTTTTGCTCCTTCTTGTTTGAGCTGTTTTGATTATGTGAATTCTTTAGCTGATTTAGTGGTGGGCTACATGGGAGCACCTTTTGGCTGGCAGTGGATTGTGGTGCGAAATGACACCGGGCAAGAGATGTTAGATTTGGTAACGGATCAGTTAAATACTCAGCCGGTGATGTCTCAGGGAAACCGCAAAGAAGCGGTTCAGCAAAGCATTCCGGCTTATGAAAAAGGAGTGACTTTGCCGATGTGGGCGGCGAAGTTAATGGGAGTTTTTATTGAGAGAATTGGGCCGAAGGGTTTGGAATATGCTCGGTTTTCGATTGATTCTCATTTCACTCGCAATTATCTGTACGTGAAGCGCAATTACCCGGAGAAATTAGAGGCTCATGTGCCGGAATATGCTAAGCGGATTGTGGGACAGTATAAGTTGCCTGAGTGAGGTGATTCGGAGAGTTTTTAAGAGGTATTTTGCAGGGACATGATATTGCCCTCTTTCCTTCAGTCCGGCAGGGGTTTAAACCCCTGCCTCAAAGCTTAAGTCCTTTGAAAAGGACTGAATCAATTATTGGTTGTGTTTGTGGTGCAAGATGGCTTTAACTGTCAATTAGATATATAAGATTATGACACTTATAGTGGCACACAAATATATCAATTTACCAAGGTCGATCGCACTTACTTGTTGTGTGCTTCTAGCATTATCTGGAAAGGGAGTGTCGGCCAAAGCAGCAGAAGTGCGATCGGGAAACAAAACATTTGCTGAATGGTGTCGCGAAAAAGATTCTTTGACTCCAGAAGCTAAACATACAGTTGAGGTGCTGTTGAAGGAAGCAGAAACTACTGAGTGCGATGCGGCTAATCAGAAACTTTCGAGTCTCACCGCACTCTTCCTCTGGGGTAATCAAATCAGCGACATCAAACCTTTAGAATCTTTGACTAACCTGATTACACTCCACATTAGTAACAATCAAATCAGTGACATCAAACCGCTAGCATCTTTGCCTAACCTGATTACACTATCCGTCGGCAACAATCAAATCAGCGACATCACACCGCTAGCATCCTTGACTAACCTGACTACTCTCCAACTCAACAACAATCAAATCAGCGACATCAAACCGCTGGCATCTTGGACTAACCTGACTTGGTTAGACATCAGCAACAATCAAATTAGTGACATCAAACCGCTAGCATCCTTGACTAACCTGACTTGGTTAGACCTCAACAATAATAAAATCAGCGACATCAAACCATTGCTATCTTTGACTAAACTGGCTGCGATCAATCTCGAAAACAATCACATCAATGACATCAAACCATTGCAATCCTTAACTAACCTGACTTGGTTACAACTCAGCGGAAATCCGATCGCCCCCAAAACTTGCCCACTCAAACCAGAGTCTATCTGTAAGTGGGAACCACAAGCTCAACCATAAAACTTTACAGTGACGTTCGATCGCACTTAAATATTTCTGTTACGAAGGATAAATTTGCTATTCCTGAGAAAAACCCGATCGCCCTTATTGACTAAAAGCGATCGCACCTCCCTTCCTACAAATCAGCAGCGTGCTGCTTCAATTCATCCAAAGAAACGTATTCCAAAGTCAGGGCGTGAGTCGCACCCAAAACCACAAGCGGCGCACATCCAGCATCCATTGCTTCCTTCCAGCGAGAAGCGCACAAACACCAGCAATCCCCAGGCTTCAAACCGGGGAAATTAAATTCGGGAACCGGAGTGCTCAAATCATTTCCATTCGACTTAGTGAATTGCAAAAACTCTTCTGTCAGTTGAGCACAAACAGTGTGAGCCCCAAAGTCGCCACCACCTGTATTGCATTTGCCGTCCCGATAATAGCCCGTCATTGGCGAAGTGCAGCAAATCTCTAACTTTCCGCCCAGCACATTTGTAGCTTCCGTCACCATCGCAACTCCTGAGTAAAACTCTTCGATCTAATTTTACACAACTCGTTGTTTATATATTTTTTTCCATGACAAAGTTGATTAATTTTTGTCCTCTGCATTCTACTTCTTGTTTTCTAATCACAATAAATCCCTGGCTTTCAAAAAAAGGTCGCGCTGTAATGCTGGCTTCGGTAAATAATTTGTTAATTCCTAAGTCTTGGGCTTTTGACTCAATTTGTTTTAAAATTAGCCTGCCGACTCCTTGCCTTTGAAAATGTTGATGACAGAAAAAGCAATCGATATGGCCGCTTGCTTCTAATTCCCCAAAACCTGCAATTTTCTCACCCTCTTCTGCTACGAAAGTAAATTTACTGCTTAAACTTTTAGTCCAACTTTCGATATCCATATCTGCTGGCGCCCAAGCATCTACTTGTGCTTGTGTGTAATCGCGGATGTTTATTTCGTGTATGGTGTCGTAAAACAGTTGTACAATTTGTTGGGTATCACCGATTTCGTAGGTTCGTACTCTCATAAATTATCTCACTGCGATCGCTTGTTTAATATTAATTTGGGATTTTTAACCGCTTCGGAACGCGGATGAATGTTGGCTTTTACCATTTTGTCTGATTTCTTGCAGGGCGATCGACCCAAAATTTCTCTACCACCCCTTGACAAACAAGCCTACTCTATGTTAATGAAGCAGAAGCAAACCTCACTCGAATTAACAGTACATCAATCCAGCAGCTTAACGAATAAGGCTTGAAACTTATGAGAGAAATTGGGCCCGATCCAAACCGACCCTATCCGATGCCCGACCAACGGCGCGTATGCTTCATCAAAAACTTTATTAAATCCCCCAACATTATCGTCGGCGATTACTCATATTACGACGATCCAATAGATCCAGAAAATTTTGAAAAAAATGTACTTTATAACTACGGAAACGACCGATTAATAATTGGCAAATTTTGTGCGATCGCCACCAACGTCAAATTCATTATGAACGGTGCAAATCACAAACTCGACGGGATTTCAACTTATCCTTTTCCTGTTTTTGGGAATGGTTGGGAAACAGCCATGAATTTATTAATGGAACTGCCAAGTAAAGGCGATACCGTCATTGGCAATGATGTTTGGATCGGCTATGAATCACTGATTATGCCCGGAGTAAAAATCGGCGACGGTGCCGTCATTGCCGCCAAATCCGTTGTAGTAAAAGACATTCCCGCTTACACCGTTGTCGGTGGAAACCCCGCCCATCCAATCAAACAGCGTTTTAGCGATGGTGAGGTTGCACAACTATTAGAAATTAGGTGGTGGGATTGGGAAATAGACAAAATTTCGCGCAATGTCAGCATAATTATGCAAGGCGATATTCAAGCACTCAGCAATGCTGCATAAACTCCAAAATACAGCAATTTTTGATTAACAAAGTGGAGGTTTAAAAATGTTGAAAATTGCCTACTTAATTTTCTGTATTCTAGGCACTGCTTTGCCCTACTCCCAGTTTGTCCCGTTTCTTTTAGAAGAAGGGTTGAATATTAAGGCGTTCTTCGGTGAGTTGTTTGCTAATCAAATTTCCGGTTTTTTCGGCATGGATGTAATAGTGTCATCCCTGGTTTTTGGTACTTTTGTATTTAGCGAAGGTTCGCGTCTAAAAATGAAAAACTTGTGGATTTATATTGTCAGTAACTTACTGGTGGGTGTTTCCCTGGGTTTGCCTTTATTTCTCTTAATGCGGCAGCGCAAAATTGAAGAAACATCTTGAGAGTTTTGTAGTTGTTGGGTTTTGCTTTCGCTAAACCCAACCTACACAATCTGAAAACCCAACATCAGCGTCAATCTGCGTGCATCTGCGGTTAAAAATCCTCAGATTCTTGCAAAAAATCTACTCTTTAATTCAAAACTCAGGGAAGAACAAGGAGCCCCCCTACCCCAAGAGGCACCGCCCCAACAACTTACTTAGCTGGGCCCACAGCCTCGATCGCATCCTCCAGGGCGATCGATACATGAGTCCAATGAGTCCCCCCCTGACAAAAAGCCACGTAAGGCTCCCGCAGAGGCCCGTCAGCCGAAAATTCCGACGTACTCCCATCAATAAAAGTACCCCCAGCCATCACTAACTGACTTTCATACCCGTGCATCGGAGCCGGCACCGGATCTAAATAGGAACCGACGGGGGAATTTTGCTGAACCGCGCGACAAAAAGCAATTAACTTATCAGCAGAACCGAATTCGATCGCCTGAATCACATCACGTCTTCTAGCCAAAGGCATAGGATTCACTCGATAACCCAACTTATAAAAAACATAAGCCGTCAAATGATTGCCCTTCATCGCCTCGCCCACACAACCGGGAGCCATAAACAAACCCTGAAACAGCAACCGATTCAAATCAAAAGTTGCGCCGCCGCTGCTGCCGATTCCCGGTGCCGTCAAGCGACAAGTTGCCGCCTCCACCAAATCCGCCCTGCCGGCGACGTAACCTCCAGCAGGGACGATCGTACCCCCCGGATTTTTGATTAAAGAACCAGCCATTAGATCCGCACCCACAGCAGTAGGTTCGCAATCATCAACAAACTCCCCGTAACAATTATCAACAAAGCAAATTGTGCTAGGATTCTGATGTTTGACTATGGCGACGATTTTTTCAATCTCAGAAATAGACAAACTCGACCGCCAAGAATAGCCGCAAGAGCGCTGGATAAAAACCAGGCGAGTCTTTGCTGAAATAGTAGAACTCAATGCCTGCCAATCCACACTTCCTTCGCGAGTTAGAGGCAACTCACGGTAACTAATGCCAAACTCAAGCAGTGAACCTTGACCTTGCCCCCGCAAGCCGATCACTTCTTCTAAAGTATCGTAGGGAGAACCAGCCACTGCCAACATTTCGTCACCAGGACGCAGGATGCCAAAAAGAGCACAGGCGATCGCGTGAGTACCCGAAACAAACTGTACCCGGACAGCCGCAGCCTGGGCCCCTACCACTTCGGCAAACACCCCGTCCAAAGTCTCCCGACCCAAATCATCGTGGCCGTAACCCGTAACCCCTGCAAAATGGTGGACTCCAACCCGGTGGCTGCGAAAAGCTTTTAAGACTCGTTGAAGATTTTGCTTGACTGTAGTGTCAATACCAGAAAAAATCTGAAAGAGTGCCTGTTCTGCTTCCTGTAGCCGTGAAACGCTATTCATCTATACCTCGCTCACCCTTTGCGTGCGCGGTGTTCATTATGGCGTAGATGCGGCCCCTAGTTTGTAAACATAATATATTCATGACGATTGCAACTTCCAAAAAAACTTCTCCTGATTGGCCTGTCATAGGCTTTATGGCCTTTCTGCACATCGGTGCTTTATTTGCTTTGCTGCCGGGTAATTTTAGCTGGTCTGCGGTCGGGCTAGCAGTATTCCTGCATTGGGTAACAGGTGGTTTAGGAATTACTCTCGGATTTCACCGCCTCGTCACCCACCGCAGTTTTCAAACACCGAAATGGCTAGAGTATTTTCTAGTTATTTGCGGTACCCTTTCCTGTGAAGGTGGCCCGATCGACTGGGTAGGAATGCACCGGTTACACCACATACATTCCGACACCGAAACAGATCCCCACGATTCCAATCAAGGCTTCTGGTGGAGCCACATGGGTTGGATGCTCTCGGATCTCCCGATCAGAGTTGAAATCCCCCGCTTTACTAAAGACATCGGCGACGACCCAGTATACAAGTTTCTCCAAGCATATTTTATCCCCATCCAAGTTGTCTTCGGTGTGTTGCTTTATTTATTAGGCGGCTGGTCTTTCGTGGTTTGGGGCGTGTTTCTGCGGATCGTGGTGGTGTTCCACTGCACTTGGCTGGTTAACAGCGCTACCCACAAATTCGGCTACCGCACCTACGAGTCGGGCGATCGCTCGACCAACTGCTGGTGGGTTGCCCTCCTTACCTACGGCGAAGGCTGGCACAACAACCACCACGCCTTTCAATACTCGGCTCGCCACGGTCTTCAATGGTGGGAAATCGACTTCACCTGGATGACAATTCAATTGCTGCAATCGCTGGGTTTGGCAACCAAAGTGAAATTAGCAGAAAAATAGCATGGGCAATGAGTCATGGGTTGTCGGTCATCAGTTCTGGACTAATGGCTCGTGACCAATGCCTCATCCTGTTTTTGCGATCGGTATAGGTTGGGTTGAACACTGATCGAGTCTTCGGGTGCGATCGACCCAACCAAAACCAGAATGAGTTATAATATAATTGGGAACAAAAAATTTTGTTTGGCAGCCAAATTTTTTATTTTCAAAATACAACCGTAAATCTTTTTCAATCCTAATCCCAAATCTATCATTGATTCTTTATTAGTTTGGGCAAGTATGCAGCAAAAAAGTTCACTGCTCAATCCCAACTATTATGCGTGAATCTAGCTCGGCATCTCATCAGAAATCAAAAAGAGAATGACAATTGCAACGCAAGAAAAACTCCAATACAATTGGAAGCACGTTATTAGTTTAGCAGGACTTCATATCGGCGCTTTGTTCGCACTGCTACCCAGTAACTTCAATTGGACAGCAGTTGGTTTAACAGTATTTATGCACTGGATAACCGGCGGTTTGGGAATAACTCTCGGATGGCATCGTATGCTCACCCACCGCAGTTTTCAGACACCAAAATTCGTAGAATACTTTCTAGCATTTTGCGGAGCCCTTGCCTGTCAAGGAGGAATAATTGATTGGGTTGGGCTGCACCGATTGCACCACACCCACTCTGACCAAAATGCGCTCGACCCTCACAATGCCCAAAAGGGTTTTTGGTGGAGTCACCTCGGCTGGATGCTATATAAAGGTCCAGCTCACGCTGAAATTCCCCGCTGCACAAAAGACATTTCAAGCGACCCGTTTTATCAATTTTTGCAAAATTACTTTCTGCCAATTCAAATCGCCTTTGGCGTCTTGCTTTACTTAGCAGCAGGCTGGCCTTTTGTAGTTTGGGTAATTTTTGTCCGCTTAGTTTTCGTGTATCACTGCACCTGGTTTGTTAACAGCGCCACTCACAAATTTGGCTACCGCACCCACGAAACAAAGGATAGTTCTACTAACTGTTGGTGGGTGGCTGTCCTGACTTATGGCGAAGGCTGGCACAACAACCACCATGCTTATCAATACTCTGCGCGTCACGGCATGGAATGGTGGGAAATTGACTTCACTTGGATGACAATTCAAGTCTTGGAAGCACTAGGTTTGGCTACTAAGGTGAAATTACCAGCCAAGTAGCAGCATGGGGCATGGGGCATGGGGCATGGGGCATAGGGCATGGGGCATGGGGCATTGGTAACAACTCACAAATAACCAACTGTCAACTGCCAACTGTCAACTGCCAACTGCCCACTGTCAACAGCCCACTGCCCACATCCTAATGAGTCCGTTTTTGCTCGCCCCGGCCGCGCAAATATTCCGCTAAAAACGCCAATCCTCCCGAACCTACTATCAACAGCACGCTGAGAGCATTAATATCCGGTTTTACCCCAGTCCGAATCCGGCTAAAAATTTCCATCGGCAGAGTTGTAGTCCCGCTACCTGCGGTAAAACTCGCAATCAAAAAATCGTCCATGCTGAGGACAAAAGACAGCAGACAACCCGAGACAATTCCGGGTATTAATTGAGGGAGCAAAACCTGAATAAAAGCTTCAACAGGCGTTGCACCCAAATCCAAGGCAGCCTCTTCTAAATACGGGTTTAAATCGGCCAATCTAGTAGAAACAGCTAGGGCGATGTAAGCCAGACAAAACACAATGTGAGCGGCGACAATTGTCCACAAACTCAGAGGAATAGCCAGCGCCGCTAAAAATACCAGAGTAGCAACTGCGGTCGCAATATCTGGAATAATAATCGGCAAGTAGGATACTCCCTGATATAAACTCTTGCCTGGAAAGCGGTAGCGGGCTAAACCAACTGCCATCAAAGTGCCTAGTACAGCCGAGATTGCAACTGCACACACAGCCACTGTTAAACTGTTTCTCAGGGCAATTAAAATCCGCGTATCGCTAAATAATTTAACGTACCAATCTAAAGTAAATCCTTCCCAACCTGCGCTAAAACGCGATTTGTTAAAGCTGTAAAAGGTGAGTACCAGGATAGGCAGGTACATATAAAAAAACATCAAAACGGCAAATATTACCTGCCAAGAAACCTTAAATTTAGGTTTTAAGTACATATCGGCTTGTATTTCCTCCTGTGGATTGTCGGCGGTCTTTTCCATTTCTCGGTAATGGGTAATGGGTAATTGGTAATTAGTAATTGGTTATTGGAACAGTCAACAGTCAACAGTCAACAGTCAACTAACTTAGATTGCATTACGATCGCCATATTTGAGTAAAAGCGCAATTCCAATACTCACTGCAAAGATTAATACCATACTCAGAGCCGAACCCAGACCCCAATTTTGAGTCGCCCCCAAAAATTGATTGTAAATCAAACGAGCCGCCGTCATGCTCGAAGCTCCACCGAGCAACTCTGGATCGACAAAATCGCCTAAACAGCTAATAAATACTAGCAAAGAACCCGCAGCAATTCCCGGCATCGTCTGAGGTACTGTCACTTTCCAGAAAGTTTCCACTGGATTCGCACCCAAATCCTGAGATGCTTCTAGCAACCTGCGGTCTAACTTTTCTAAAGATGCGTAGAGAATTGTCACGATATAAGGCAAATAACTGTAAGCCATGCCGATTAAAACTGCAGAACTTTGATTAAGCAATTCCAGAGGAGGAATGCCTACAAGTGCCAGCAGCGAGTTGAGAACCCCCGTAGGACGCAGAATTGTAATCCAAGCATACGATCGCAACAGCGAAGAAGTCCACAGCGGCAACACAAAGCCTAACAAAGTTAAATTCCGCCACTTTTTCGAGACATTGAGGGCTATCCAGTAAGCGACGGGAAATCCCAGCAGCAAACACAGAATAGTAGTCCCCGTTGCGAAAAAGAGCGATCGACCCATCACCTGCAAATTCAGCGGCTCAAACACTCGCAGGTAATTGCCGATTCCCGAAGGATTCACCAAATCTCCCGGCTTAATATTCGGGACCAAACTAAGCTGAAAAATCACCAAAGTTGGTATGACTAATAATAAAAGCAGCAACAAGCCAGAAGGGCCGAGCAATGCCAGTGGCCCTGTCCACGACGACCTGCGAGAAACAGTTTCAGCCTTCGAGGGAGAACTGGGAGGAAGAGGAGGGGGAGCTTGAGTGGAAACAGCCATAAATAAATAGTTTTGAGTTTTGAGTTTTGATTTGTAGGGGCAGGTTTCACCTACAATAATCGCCTAAAATAAACAATCTCATAAACCCGCCCCCACCCCACGGTAAAGCGAAATGTAATGTAGGGGCGGGTTCACCTACAATAATCGCCTAAAATAAACAATCTCATAAACCCGCCCCCACCCGACGATAAATCGAAATCTACATGAAATTTATGGTCAAAATAAGATTAGCCGCTAGTTAATTGAGTCCAATAGCGATCGTACACGTCTATAAATTTTCCTACCGGAGCAACACCTTCGCAATTTTTCAAAGTAGCCTCAGAAGGGAAAAGAATTTCATTTTCGCGCACTTCCGGCGTCAGCAAACTAAAAGCATCTTCCGAAGGAGTTGAGAAACTGAGCCGTTCTACCAAAGAAGCAGCGACATCGGCTTGCAGCATAAAGTTAATCCACTTATAAGCTGCTTCTGGATTGGGAGCACCTTTAGGAATTACTAAAGTGTCAGTCCACAGAGAAGAACCGCTTTTTGGCACAACATAGCGCAATTTGTCATTATCTGGAATTACCTCATTAGCATCAGAAGAATAACACATAGCTACCTTCAAATCCCCCGTCAGCATTTGCGGCCGCCAAGCATCAGTGGTAAAAGATGCGATCGCCGGTTTGAGTTCAACCAACTTTTCGTAAGCTTGTTTCACTTGGTCTGGGTTCGTAGAATTGAGAGAATAGCCCAACATCCGCAGCGCAGCACCCATCACTTCTCGAACATCATTTGCCAGCGTCATTCGCCTTGCTAACTCCTGTTTGTGCTGCCACAAATAGTCCCAATCTTCTGGCTCTTCTTTGAGTTGTTCGCTGTTGTAAATTAAGCCTGTGGTTCCCCAACTCAAAGGGACGCTGTAGCGGTTTCCTGGGTCATATACGGGGTTTTGGAACTGTTTTTTTAGCCGATCGATCCCGCCCAAAATCGAGTGGTCTAATGGGCTCAACAGCCCCAGTTCCGTCATCTGAATCACCATGTAGTCAGACGGGTAAATGATGCTGTAGGCCCGGCCACCGCCAGCTTGAACCCTAGCCAGCATCGCCTCATTGGAGTCAAATACGTCTGCAACCACGCGAATGCCTGTTTTTTCGGCAAAGCGATCGAGCAAAGCGTTATCGGTATAGCCTGCCCAAGTATAGATGAAAAGTTGGTCGGCAGAACCTTGGACGGGAGGAGCAGATTGCACGTCTGCAAGCCGCCAGCCACAACTCGAAACAGCTAACCCGGAAATTGTCGCCGCCGAATTTTTTAGGAACTGACGGCGTGTAGAATTAGCCGGAAAAATCCTGGAAATTGGTAAGTTAGTCGGAGGCACAGTTCGATTTTAGATTTTAGATTTTAGATTTTAGATTGGGGAATTGGGGATTGGGAAATTCGATTTTAGATTTGAGAATTTGTAATCAGGAATAATTGGTAATGGGGAAATTCTCCCATTCTCCCCCTCTTCCTTCTTCCTTCTTCCTTCGTTTCCCAATTATCCTCGATCAGTCAAAGCGAGACAATCAGTTGTTCCCCAATAAGCGTAAATCGGCGTGTGCGGATCTGGGAAAGAACCGCCGGTATTTGGCTGGCGCACTGTAATTTTATCGCCCGACGCCAACTCAACGACGTAATGAACGTGCGTGCCCATGTACATAGTATTTTTGAGTCGCCCTTCAAAACAGTTGACCGACACTTCCGGCTGGTAGAGATTCAAATATACTTTTTCCGGCCGGACGCTGACCACAACAGAGTCGCCTGTGACACCACTCCACATATCTGACTGCTGAACGATTATTTTCAGATTGGCTGATGTGCGAACTGTGATAGTCGATCGGTCGATCGACTCCACCGTACCAGAAAACAAATTCGTATCCCCAATAAAATCGGCCACAAAAGCCGTCTGCGGGCACTCATAAATTTCTTCAGGAGAGCCAATTTGCTCAATCCTCCCCTCGTGCATCACCGCAATCCGGTCAGACAGACTCATCGCCTCTTCTTGGTCGTGAGTCACCATCACAAAAGTCAAACCCAATTCTTGATGCAAATTCGACAGTTCCAACTGCATCTGCTTCCGCAACTTCAAATCCAGAGCACCCAGAGGTTCGTCCAGCAGCAGAACCGCCGGTCGATTTACCAGAGCTCTCGCCAAAGCCACCCGCTGCTGCTGGCCGCCCGACATTTGACCGGGAAACCTGTTAGCGAAAGATTCCATTTTCACCAATTGCAAAACTTCCCGTACCCGTTCTTCAATTTCTGCTTTCCCCAGCTTTTTGATCCGCAATCCAAAAGCGATATTGTCCCAGACATTCATGTGTCCGAACAAAGCGTAGCTTTGAAACACAGTATTTACCGGACGGCGGTAAGCGGGAGTGTTGGTCATCGACTGGCCCCGAATCATCAATTCGCCCGCCGAGGGAGTCTCGAACCCAGCGATTAAGCGCAGCGTCGTAGTCTTGCCGCAGCCACTGGGCCCGAGGATGCTAAAAAATTCTCCTTGGCGGATGTTGAGGTCAACTCCGCGGACTGCGGTTTCGCCGTTAAATACCTTAAAGACCTTGCGGAGTTCAACGTCAAGCGCTGTATCCGTTGCTGTCGTACCTTGGTTGAGTGCTGTCTGAAACATATTCGCCCTTTCCTGGGGGTAATGCACGCCACTTAAATACAGTTTAAGTTTAGACTTTTCTGTATTTTAGGTGAGGAATGTTGGATGTAACAGGTTTTGGGATTTGTTCTTTAAATTCTATCCCAGAGCGCACCATTGTCAGCAACAGGCAAGATGCCTGTTCCACAAGAAGAAAATTCACTCTTTGTGGAACAGGCATCTTGCCTGTTCATAAAAGGCTTATTGAGAATGGTACAACATCTCAGATCGATCGACCATCTATTGAATCTCAGGACTTGGCGTGGGAGAGGGTTTTTGCGGTTTGTCTGTTTTGGGTGCTTCTGCTTTTTTCCACTCTGACAAAGGTCGCTGGACGGCATTTTTAAAGTCAAAAGGCACTAGCAGCACGGGCAAATTTTGGGCGGAATTTTGAGGGGGCGCTTCCGGCGGATTGGCTTGAGCGTACAAGAAGCGGCCGCTAAAGTCTGTTTTGCCTAAAACTAGGCGGTGAGTTTCCTGGTTGTCCAGCTTTACTGTGACTGTAGCTTGGGGTTGGTCGAGACCGAATTCTGGCAGTTGAGCAGCAGTAGTATTAATCGTGCGATCGCTCTTTCCTGTTGCCAGCCTGTCTAGCAAAAAATCCACTGATGCCTGACTTGCGTGTGCTTGCACTGGCAATTTCATTTCCCAGCTAGACTTGCCTCCTTTTGTAGCATAAACTCGCTCAAAAGTCAATATTTTTTCGGGAGTTTTGACTGTAAAGAATTGTACGCGATCGGAGTTAAAAGCAAAAATTTTCTGTTGTTCTTCCTTAGCAGCTTCCTGTTTCGGAGATACTTGCATCTCGAACAAAGCAACCAACCCCGTCATGCTCAGCGCGACGGCTATCAATACTAATGTATTTTTCTGCAATTTCATAATAACTGAGAATTGGGCATTGGGAATTGGGCATTGGGCATTGTTGACTGTTGACTGTTGACTGTTGACTGTTGATTAATGTTATTGGTTATTTGTTATTAGCCACAGCAAAGGATTAACAAATGACAACTGACAATTGCCCACTGACAACTGACTATTGCCCACTGACAACTGACAACAGTCAACTGTCAACTGTCAACTAACTTATCTTCTCTTCCACCAGATAGCGCCGCCAATTCCCAATCCGAGTAAAGGCCACATTAGCCAAGCTAAAACCAGCAATCCTACTTGGAGGGCCGTCATGTTAATGCGGCGGTTAGTAGCTTTTTTCGGACTGATAGAAAAGCTTTGCTGGTCTGGTTTACTCAACCAACTGACTGAATTGAGAAACACGTCGCTATTGAGTTGTTGGTCAAACCAACCGTTAGTCACAAATTGAGATGTGCCAATTACTACCATTCGCGATGTTTTTCTAGGAGTTGAAGGCGCAGAAGGAGTTGCGGTTGGACTGGGAGATGCTGTGGGAGATGCTGTGGGAGATGCTGTGGGTGTTGGCGAAGTCGTCGGTAATGCTGGCGGCGTAGCTTCTTGCGAGACAATCACCGAATAGCTGATTGGGGAAGCTGTTGGCGAAGTT
>NZ_JAUBTS010000006.1:119729-124837 GCF_036705105.1 Microcoleus sp. B9-D4 | reverse complement strand
GTCGGTGATGGGGAAGTTGTCGGTGATGGGGAAGTTGTCGGTGATGGGGAAGTTGTCGGTGATGGGGAAGTTGTCGGTGATGGGGAAGTTGTCGGCGATGGGGAAGTTGTCGGCGATGGTGAGTCTGTCGGTGATGGGGAAGTTGTCGGTGATGGGGAAGTTGTCGGTGATGGGGAAGTTGTCGGTGATGGTGAGTCTGTAGGCGATGGTGAGTCTGTAGGCGATGGTGAGTCTGTAGGCGATGGTGAATCTGTAGGCGATGGTGAAGTTGTCGGCGATGGTGAAGTTGTCGGCGATGGGGAAGTTGTCGGCGATGGTGAATCTGTAGGCGATGGTGAATCTGTAGGCGATGCTTGGGGTGAAGGCGACGGCGAAGTTGGTGTTGGTGAAGGTGAGGGCTTTAAGGGAGTGCTGTCAGTGGACGATCGAACTAAAGCTACACCTAATAATAGCGGGCCTTGTCGATCGGTCTTTTGATCGAACTCCAATTTCCTCGTCGTCAAATCGCTTTCCGCCCAACTTTCTTGACTCGTCCAAATCAGAGGTTTTTCCTCTATCCCTTCTACGGGCGAGGTTTCCAAAGCACGCGCAAACGGATAAAATGAAATGCCGGTGCCAAAACTTTGAGTAATCGGATGTTCGCCGTAGCGCCTGACTGTGGGAACCGTGGGGCCGAGCCCAAATCTTTGACCAGTACCCGAAGCATCGATGGCCAAACGGGCGTCTAGTTTGACGCCCCATTCTTGCAGCAATTTGTCCAATCCCGTATCAATTGCCGGGTCTACCATTAACAATAAACTGCCGCCGCGATCGAGATAAGCTCTTAGTGCTTTAATTTCTGTATCGGAAAACGGTTTGTCCTGGCCGGGAACGATTAAAGCATCTGCATCTTCTGGCACTTCTTTGCGTTCGGTCAAATTCAGCGTTTGGGCGTTGTAGTATTTATCTTTCAAAGCTTTTTCAGCTTGCTGAATTCCGCCTTGACCTTCCTGTAGCGGGCGGGCTCCTTTGCCTTGCAAAAAGTAAACTGTAGCAACGCGAGTGCTCAGGATTTCTTCTAAGCCATTGGTAAGTTTTATCTCTGAAAGACCTTGATTTGGGTCGCTACCAAAAGCAGTGCCACCTTTTTGCAGTACCTGTTTTTTATCACCGGATTGCAGGTAAACTTCTCCGATGCTGGTAATACTAAATTCCCGCGCTTTTCCCGGTTGCGCCTGCGGGTCAACAAACTCAAATTGGAATTTTTCGCCTCCCTCGCGTTTGTAGCTTTGCAGCAATTCTTTAATTTGGGGGTTTTGGATGGGGTCAAATACCCAAACTTTGACTGTTTGTTGCAAATTTCGCAGTATTTGTTGAGTCTGCGGGGCAAGGGTAAATTGTTGGCTTTCGGTTAAGTCGATGCGGACGGGATAGCGAACGGCTATGAAGTTAATTACTCCGAGAATCACAAAGACGGCGAGGGTAGCAATCAGGGCGTTGGTGCTGGCTTGAGTGGAACGCTTCCCCCAAAAGCTTTGTTCGTAACTCAAATATAGCAGCCAAAGTGCGATCGTCACTGCTCCGGCAATAACTAAACCGACTGTCAGCGGGTCCCATACTCCTGATACAAGTGCTGCTGTTACACCCGCTGCGATGAGGAGGGGGCCCAGCAAAAAAACGTATTTCCAATTTGTTTTGCTAATTTTCATAACGTAAATATTGGGTGAGAAAATTCCGGGTCGAGGATGTTATTCTATATCGCATTAGCTTGCAACCATGCTGTTAAATCTGACTGCTTGTTGAAATCCAGCACGGCATCTCCTAGTTCTTCTAATTCCTGTATACCTAATTGACGGATGCAGTTTTCGGTTTCCGGTTGTATTGTGCCTAAACGCCGCACTAGCTGACGCAATATTAACGAGAGTTGAGCGGTTTTTGTTACCTGTTCTCTTGCTACATCTATGGCAATCTGCTGGTCTTCTATCCACAGTTCTTGCTTGTGCAATTCATTTAATTCTTCCTGAGTGAAGTTTTCCTCGCTGGCAATTCTAAAAGCTTTCTGAATTTCGGGAACTGCACTGAGTGTTTCTGGTACTGTCTCCAGAGTGCTGGTATTTTCGAGAAAGTAAATCCATTGATCTGCGGTTGTTTCTAATTCTGCTAATTCCTTGCTAAATTTTGGCAGCTCGATAAAAACTAATTCTATTGCAGTATCTGGAGACTCAAACTGTTGCTCTTTTTCTTGGAAAACAAACCGTGACATAAATTCCGGCTGATTTTCAAACATTTCAAAATCGGCAATTTTTAAGGAAATTACTGTTTTTAGTCTTTCGTAGCGTTCTTTTCCTGTTAATTGCTGGCTGTAGCTTTTGGCAGCGTTGTACAAAACTCTGTTCCCAAAGGAAGGCACGTTGATCAGTTGAATTTCAACTAGGGCGATTCTGTCGCCGTTAATTGTGGCTTTGACATCTAGGTGTGTGTCTTGGGTTGCGAGAGTTTGAGGTTCTGGTTGGGAGTCGATTATTTCTAAGTCTTCGATGACGGGCTGTGCTTCATAAAGGATGGCGTTTAAAAAATTAATCAGGATGTCTTTGCTGTCGCTGGAACCGAATATTTTTTTAAACGCGAAGTCGATTTTTGGATTGATAAATCTCATTGTTTGAGGTGTTTTGTAGAATGATTCACAGGGAAAAATAACCTGCGATTTGCTCTTTACTTGTCTTTACTTATGCAAAAATAACCTGCTCTGTCTCTGCCTTACCTAATGTTTTTAAGAACGCTGATATCGCAAGGCATCGATGGATTGGGCGGTCAGAAATACTCCTAAAATGATGTAACTGGCAAACATAATTAAACTGCTGGTGTCAAAAACTCCCTTGACAAGATTGGTGTAATTTGTTAGGAGCGACAAATGTCCTAATGCTGTTCCGAAGGGGCCACCGATACTGACTGCGACTGCATCGATCACCCAGAGAAATAATACTAGAGTGAAGGTGAGGATGGCTGATAAAATTGTGCTGTCGGTGAGGGAGGAAATAAACATTCCGAGGGACAATACTCCTGCTGCTAGTAAGATTAAGCCGCCGTGTCCTAGCAGAAGAACTCCGGGGGGTACGGGCGGGGTTGAGGAACTGAGGGCGATCGCCTCGCAGAAAAGCAGAGGCAGCAACATTGTGGTATAAAATGTTAAAACTCCCAGGAGTTTGCCGGTAGCAACGGCCCAGTTTGTTAAGGGCGATGTGGCTAATAGTTCTAAGGTGCCGCGTTTGCGTTCTTCTGCGTAAAGTCCCATTGAGAGTGCGGGTAGTACGAACAAGGAAAGGGAACCCATTATTCGCAGGAAGAGTTGCAGGAATTCGTAGGCTACGTCGATGGGAGGTTCGGTAATTCCCATTTGGTCTCGCTGGCCGATTTGGGGAATTAACCCGTCGGGGGCGAGGAGGATGGCTATTAAAAAGTAGCCGGTGATTAGCCAAAAGACTGCTGCGATGGCATAGGCTAATGGCGATGCAAAATAGCTTTGTAGTTCTTTGCGGTAAATTGCGACAATATTACTAATCATTACTAACATTTAGGAATTGGGAAGGGGTAATTGGGCATTGGTAATTGGTTCATTCTGAGTCGCCTGCGGGTGGTGTTTCACTGCTGTCGCTATCCTGTTTTTTTCTTTCTATTTGTCGCTTTTTGGTAACAGGTGGCTGTTCTGGTAGAGAATCGCTACTCGGTTGTGGCTTTTTTTTAATTGGCCGATTTTTTACAACAGGTTCGGGTTCTGGCTGAGAAAGTTCGAGCGACTTTGGCGCATCTAAAATCGGTTCGGGTTCTGGTTGAGAAAGTTCGAGCGACTTTGGCGCATCTAAAATCGGTTCGGGTTCTGGTTGAGAAAGTTCGAGCGACTTTGGCGTATCTAAAATCGGTTCGGATTCTGGCTGAGAAAACTCGAGCGACTTTGGTGCATCTAAAATCGGTTCAGATTCTGGTTGAGAAAACTCGAGCGACTTTGGTGCATCTAAAATCGGTTCAGATTCTGGTTGAGAAAGTTCGAGCGACTTTGGTGCATCTAAAATCGGTTCAGATTCTGGTTGAGAAAGTTCGAGCGACTTTGGTGCATCTAAAATCGGTTCAGATTCTGGTTGAGAAAACTCGATCGACTTTGGTGCATCTAAAATCGGTTCGGGTTCTGGCTGAGAAAGTTCGAGCGACTTTGGTGCATCTAAAATCGGTTCGGGTTCTGGCTGAGAAAGTTCGAGCGACTCTACTGTTTCTACAATGAGTAGATTTTCGACAATCGGTTCTGGTTGAGAATGCTCGATCGACTCTACTGTTTCTACAATGAGTAGATTTTCGACAATCGGTTCTGGCTGAGAAAGCTCGATCGACTCTACTGTTTCGACAATGAGTAGATTTTCGACAATCGGTTCTGGTTGAGAATGCTCGATCGACTCTTGCCTTTCTACAATTTCCAGAAAATCGGCCACTCGTTGCATTTCTGGTTCTAAATCGCTTATTTCCTCTGCTGTTTCTGCAATTGGTTCTGATTCTGGTTGAGAATAGTCGCTCAAATCTTGCCTTTCGACAACTGGTTCTGATTCTGGTTGATGATGCTCGATCGACTCTACTGTTTCGACAACTGGTTCGGGTTCTGGTTCATTATGATCGATCGACTCTACTGTTTGTGAAACTTCTAGATCTTCGACAATCGCTTCTGGTTGAGAATGCTCGATCGACTCTGGTGTTTCGACAACTGGTTCGGGTTCTGGTTCATGATGCTCGATCGACTCTTGTCTTTCGACAACTGGTTCGGATTCTGGTTGAGAATAGTCGAGCGACTCTACTGTTTGTGAAACTTCTACATTTTCGACAACTGGTGCTGGTGGAGAAGGTTCTATCGGGAGTCTCTCACTTTTATAAAAAACATTTTTTACAAAAGTGAGCATCCTGCTTGCTTGTTTAGAGATATGTAGCGAGTAAGATCCTCGGGTTCCTGTGACACCCAAACTCAGATTCTTCGCTTCACTCAAATCTACGGTTTCTGCAACTGGTTCTGATTCTGGTTGAGGATGTTCACTCAAATCTACGGTTTCTGCAACTGGTTCTGATTCTGACTGAGAATGCTCGATCGACTCTAC
>NZ_JAUBTS010000006.1:112609-119629 GCF_036705105.1 Microcoleus sp. B9-D4 | reverse complement strand
TGTTTCGACAACTGGTTCTGATTCTGGTTGAGACTGCTCGATCGACTCTACTGTTTCGACAACTGGTTCTGATTCTGGTTGAGACTGCTCGATCGACTCTACTGTTTCGACAACTGGTTCTGATTCTGACTGAGAATGCTTGATCGACTCTACTGTTTCGACAACTGGTTCTGATTCTGGTTGATGATGCTTGATCGACTCTACTGTTTCGACAACTGGTTCTGATTCTGGTTGATGATGCTCGATCGCCTCTACTGTTTCGACAACTGGTGCGGATTCTGGTTGAGAATAGTCGATCGACTCTTGCCTATCTGAAACTAGGGGATTTTCGACAATCGGTTGCGATTCCGATTGATGAGAATCGGCGATCGACTCTTGAGTTTCTGCTGCTTCTTGCAGATTTTGATCGACCTCCGGTTCGCTGTGAACCAGATTTTCTTCCGGTTTCTTTTCAGCCGCTGTCAGCCTTAAAAACACATCTTCCAGAGTAGCGCGAGAGCGGCGCATTTCGCACAGTCCAAATCCAGAGGCGACGATAGCTGTAGCAATTTCTCGTCCGGGTTCTATGTCGGGTTCGCACAATGCCCGCAGACGGTAGCGACTCACTAAAAATTGGTTACTTGGAATCAATTCCACCGATCGAACTCCCGGCAAATTTTCCAAAGAAGGCAACAGCAGACTGTTTACCAAATCCGCCTCGCCTTCTACTTCGAGTTCGTAACCCTCTCCCACCGCCAACTCTCCCATCAAATTTTCGGGAGTACCCGCAGCGACGATTTTACCGCGATTGATGATGGTAACGCGGTTACAAGTCATGCTGACTTCCGGCAGAATGTGCGTGGAAAGGATGATTGTGTGCTGGCCCCCAAGACTTTTGATTAAATTGCGGACTTCGATGATTTGTCGGGGGTCGAGGCCGACGGTTGGTTCGTCTAAGATAATGACGGGCGGATCGTGGACGATCGCCTGGGCGATACCGACGCGCTGGCGAAATCCTTTAGAAAGCTTGCGGATTAAAACTTTGCGTTTATCAACCAGGCCGCAGCGTTCGATCGCGGAGGTAACTCGTCGCGCGCGATCGCCCGCAGGTACTTGCTTGATCCTGGCCACAAAAAACAAAAACCCTTCCACAGTCATTTCTGGATACAGTGGCGGGTTTTCCGGCAGATAGCCGATGCGCTGTCTGACTGCCATCGAGTTTTCGTGAACGTCGAGGCCGGCGATGCGGGCCGTACCGCTGGATGCCGGCAAATATCCCGACAAAATCCGCATAGTTGTGGTTTTGCCAGCGCCGTTTGGCCCCAAAAACCCGAGAATTTCTCCTGATTCGACCGAAAAAGACACGTCCGCGATCGCTGCGGTCGAACCGTAAGTTTTGCTTAAGTGTTCTACTTCAATCATTTGTCAGAAGTCACGCGATTTTAGGTTTTAGATTTTAGATTTACTTGGCCAACCACAGGCGGGACGCCTGTTCCACGAAGTTGAGAGTCCCGCCCGATCGGCGGGTCGATCGAATTTATGGCGAAATTTTTAATTTGATTTTGTCTTCCAGTGTAGTCTGGCAAGAACCAAATCTATCATAAGTGTCGATCGGACTGTGAAGCAAAATGCTAGGTAGTAGGGTGCCAAGCCCGGAAATGAGTAGCCGATGTACATCGAATCGTTACCAACCGACGCACCCTACCAGTAGAGTCCGTGCCTAATCGAACCCTCAACTAGCTGCCTTCGATGTTGTTAGGCGCTGTTTCTAGGTTGATATCGGCATTAAAAACAATCACAAATTGAGCCTTGGGGATTAACTGCCGGACGATCCGCAGATAGCCGTCAGCATCGGAATGCCTGAAAAAGTGGGCCACAGTGATTCGCTGCATATTGGGAAGCAGGCGAACAACCAACCACCTGTTAAGGCGCTGTTTGTAGGGCATAATTAAGTTTGTCTCCATTTAGTATTGGAGCCAAAGCCAGTTCAATGCTTGTCTAGGGCGCGGACTGGCTTTTGACCTTTGTTAGACTTTGTGTCTATCTCTAGAGTAAGACATGAACTACATATAGTCAACTGAATAAATATAATCAACTGAACTAAGTACGGGATAGATAATGACGCTGGGGCAAAAGCTAAGAGAAAGACGTGAAAGTCTAGGTTTGACTCGAATACAAGTGGCAAGAGCGTGTAATGTGGTGGAATCCACAGTCATCAACTGGGAAACTGACAGACACGTCCCCAAGCTATACCCAGCACAGATGAAAGCCCTGTGCGACTTATTGAAATTCTCGATCGAAGATTTAGTCGTGTAGCTTCAGGAGTTAATTTTTTTATAAGCCCAGGCGCATCTAAATTTGACAGTCCAGCTTGATGAAATTCTTGTGAGGTGTCCCGCCCGCCCAACAATACAATTTAGATGCCCAACAGCTTACTAAATCAAATGTAAACCACCCTCTTTCTTCTCCTCCTCTGCGCCCTCTGCGCCCTCTGCGGTTAAATCAAAAAAATCTCAACTCCTTTTCCAAATCTTAATTTCCCCCAACCAACCCGCACTAACAATAGTCTTGCCATCTGCACTAATAGCCACAGCACTAACGTAGCCAGCATGACCGCTCAAATTACCTCTCAATTCGCCCGATCGCACATCCCAAAGTCTCACACTCTTATCCCAACTCCCAGTAACCAGAGTAGTGCCATCCCGACTGAATGCCACAGACCAAACCCCGTCAGTATGCCCGCTTAAACGCCGAATTAACAGTCCGTTTCCGGCATTCCACAAACCGATTGTACCATTGCTATTTCCCGCAGCTAAACTCTTGCCGTCGGGAGTAAAAGCTAGCGACAAAACAGCCAAGTTTTTGCCGCTAATCGTGCGAATTGCTTGACCTGTAACTAAATTCCACAACCTAATTGAACCGTCTTTGCTGCCACTAGCTAAAGTTTTGTTGTCAGGACTAATTGCAACAGCATTCACCAACCCAGAATGCCCGGTCAAAGTCCGCAGCAACTCCCCCGTTTTAGCGTTCCAAATCTTAATCGTTTTGTCCCAACTGCCGCTGGCTACAAATTGACCATCAGGACTAACGGCAACGCTCGAAACTGCATTGGAATGTCCGCTTAAAGTGCGTACAACCGCGCCCGTTTCTAAATTCCAAATTTTCACAGTTTTGTCGTCGCTGCCGCTAGCTAAGACCTTACCATCCGCACTCGTGGCTAGTGCGTTTACCGCTTCCGTGTGTCCTTGCAGGGTAGTTTTTAATTGCCCGCTGGGGAAATTCCAAACTGAGATTGTGCCGTTGCTATTTCCTGTGGTAAAATAAGCGGAAGCTAGGGCAAGGGAACTGACAACTTCGGAAGGCCCTTTGAGGGTATTTGTAGCGGCAAAGGCGATCGCACTTGCGGGCGTGCGGGGCGCATTATTCGCCGGAGTTTTCGGGTTTCCGGCAGTAGGAGATTGGGGAACTACTGGCAGCGAAATAGTCGATCGCCATTTCATGAAAGTATTGATTTCTATTCCCGCCGCCACGATTTTATCAGAGTTATCCTCTAACCTGACAATGCCGTTAATTGCGACAACTCGCCCCGCGTCATCGAGCACCGGCCCGCCACTCATTCCCGCTCTCACTAAGTTGTTGTATACCAAAGTATAGCCGTTCCAGGGAGTTTGGCGGCCGGTAAGCTGACCTTCCGTGGCGAGGAAAATCGGCTGTCTCAAAGAACCGCCGGATATCGGCCAGCCCGCCACATAAGCCTTGTTTCCCTTAGTTGCTGCGGAATTGGCTAATTGAGCCAGAGGGTAGCTTTGAGTGCTGCTGAAAGGTACGATCGCCAAATCCGCACCGGGCATTCGCCGCACGAGGCTATAGTATACAGAGTGAGCTTTGCCGTCCGGAGTTACGACCTCGTAATCGCCGGCTTTATCGACAACGTGCCAGTTTGTGAGAATATAGTATGTGCTGCCTTGCTTCTCTAAAATTACTCCTGAACCGCCTTTTGGCCCCTGGATGCGAACAGTAATTTGTTGGGCAACGGTTTTAACTTTGTCGGCGGTTAATGCGAGGGCAATTTGAGGTGATGTCAGTGGAATGAGGGCGATCGAACTCAGGGCGATCGTAGCACTCAAAATAGCCGGAATTGTTCTGCTGTAATTCATTATTGTGTCAATTTAACATACCCACATATCAACAGACGGAAAAGTTATCCGGTTTGTGGCATATTTACGGTTGACAACGCCAAAACGCCTGCGCGACGATATCGAACTTTCGACATTCGCACAAGCCTCACAATATTTGACACCGCCCTCTGGCTAGCAGAAAAATTTAGAATCGGGAACCGCACCTAGCCTCAACAATAGCCACTGGCTGATCTCTATTCTTTTCTCGGCAAAGGATACTTTGAGCCGAACGCTGGTCGGAAAAAGACCCATTAGCCATCCAGCCGAGGGGTGCGCCCGCGATCGCGCCGACTGCAAAACCAGTGATGAGGCTCCAAACAAGATGCTTTCTGGCGATCGGCTGTTGTTCCATAAAAATTTATCCTAAACATTTACCCTTACCAGAAATACCACAAATAAAAGTTAGTTTCTTCCTCCTATTTACTTATTTCCTAAGTAGTAACCCAGGATTAAGTATAATTTTCTTCACAGTCCGCTTAACACAATCCCATGCAGCAATAATCAAGTATCCAAACTTAACAAAACCGATGGCAAGAAATACATGGTATTTAGAAACTGGGACAAAGAGTTAACAGAGGAAAATCTCCGAGAGCAAATAGCCCAAGCCAAGCAAGCATGGAAAACCGCTGAGGCTACAGAGTCGCGTGCCGAATCCGTGCAGTATAACCAGTCGGAAGATTTAATAGTTATCAAACTGAAAAACGGCGCTATTTTTTCTTTTCCTCCAAAGCTGGCACAAGGCTTAGAAGGTGCTTCACCAGAACAGCTTGCTGATGTTTGGCTACCTCCTTCCGGTAGCAGCGTGCACTGGGAAAGCTTAGATGTTGATTTTGGTATTCCCGAACTTTTAGCAGGTATTTTTGGAACAAAATCTTGGATGGCTGATTAATTTTTTAGTCTCGCGTTGCGCGGACTTTGTTTGTGTAGTAGCGGTTTCAACTGAGATGTTGCACCATTCTCAATAAGCTTTTTATGAACAGGCTTTTCGGCCTGTTCCACAAGAAAATTCACTCTTTGTGGAACAGGCCGAAAAGCCTGTTCTTGAGAATGGTGCAAGATGTCAGTTTCAACCGCCGAGTAATTTCAAATCCCCGACTTTTCCAACAAATCGGGGATTTCGCATTCAATTCTATGCCAAATCAAACAGCAAAAATTCCGCATCTTCCGCCGCTTCAATCACTACCTCAGCCTCATCGCTAACCGCCGCAGCGTCGCCATTTTTCAAATTCAAACCGTTCAGCAAAACCGAGCCGCGAGCCACTTGCACCCAAGCATGGCGATTCGGCTGCAAAGCATGAGAAACCCGCGAGTCTTTATCCAAAACAGCCGCATACAAATCCACATCTTGATGCACTTTCACCGCACCATCTCTCGCATCTCGTGCCGCCACTAAGCGCAGTTTTCCGTGCCTTTCTGCTAGGGGAAACTCCCGCTGTTCGTAACTCGGCTGCAAGCCTTTTGTATCGGGTAACAGCCAGATTTGCAGCAAATGAACCGGGTCTGTTTGCGAGTTATTGAACTCGCTGTGCTGGATACCCGTACCTGCACTCATCCGCTGTACTTCACCCGGTTTAATCACTGCACCAGTACCCAAACTGTCCTTGTGTTCTAATGCTCCTTCTAATACATAAGTAATGATTTCCATGTCGCTGTGTCCGTGAGTGCCGAAACCTCTGCCGGGACTAACGAAATCCTCATTAATTACCCGTAAAGAGCGAAAATTCATATAATTTGGATCGTAATAGCCAGCAAAAGAAAATGTGTGGTAACTGTCCAGCCAACCGTGATTAGCGTGTCCTCTTGCTTCACTTTTTCTGACGGTAATCATTTTCTGAATCCTCAGTGAAATTTATCTGGTATTTCTTTGATGTTTTTATTTTAAACCTAGTCAAGCTATTATGGATAGTACGCACTTAAAAGTGCGGTACTTACCAAAAAGATACTATGCAAGTCCAAGAAGTAAAGGTCGATCGAGCAAATTGCCCTGTAGAACGCACTCTAGAGGTGATAGGCGGGCGCTGGAAAGTCTTGATTCTGCGGGAGTTGTTTCCAGGAGTGAAGCGTTTTAACGAGCTGCAACGAGCTGTAAACGGCATTACTCAGAAGATGCTGACGCAGCAACTGCGCGAAATGGAGTCAGACGCGATCGTGCACCGGGAAATTTACCTGCAAGTGCCGCCAAAAGTTGAATATTCGCTAACGCCTTTGGGCGAAAGTCTCAAACCGATTATTAATGCCATGCACGAATGGGGAATTCAGCATATTAGCGAAGATGGAAAATGAGCGGTTTCTAGATGGTTTTTTCCGTCTTCCGACAGATTTCAAATTTTCCAGCTAGTTCAAGAATAATAATATGAACAACATAGAGCGTCTCGCCACCCTCAACCGCATCCGCAAACTCAGCCGCCTGATGGATACCGCCATTGGCATCCCCGGCACTAAATTTCGCATTGGTTTAGACCCCATTATTGGTTTAGTTCCGGGTGCTGGGGATATCGTAGATACCGCGTTTTCTGCCTACCTAATTTATTTAGCAACTCGATTCAACATTCCCCAAAAAACTCTAGGGAAAATGGTTTACAACATCGGTCTAGAAGCCGTTGTGGGCTCAGTACCTTTAGTCGGAGATATCTTCGATGCTTTTTATAAATCAAACATGAGAAATCTGGCGCTTTTAGAAGCACATCTCGAAGAAGTTGAACCCGAACTAGCCGCAGTTGCAGAACCTGTTCCTGAACATATTAAAATGTAGGGGCGGGTTTCACAAACAATAATTGTAAATAACCAACAATCTCTCAAACCCGCCCCCATCAAACGATAAATCCCGCGCCTATTTTTCCCATTTAAAATGTAGGGGCGGGTT